>NZ_PNDH01000055.1:0-63391 GCF_005887175.1 Pseudoalteromonas sp. S1612
TTTCATAAACTTCTCGCTTCCGTTCTAGCACTACCTTGACATGGTAGGGGTCGGTGGTTCGAATCCACTCAGTCGTACCAAAATTAGTAAATAATGTATTTAAAGTACGTTGAAGGAAAGAGCACTACCTACTCTTGATCACCCGGTCCAGAGGTCAGTGGTTTGAATCCACTCAGTCGTACCAATTCAAAAAATCCCTCAAGAAAAAGCACTACCTACTCTTTATCACCCGGTCCAGAGGTCAGTGGTTCGAATCCATTCAGTCGTACCAATCTCCATATCTACACTGTTAAAAAAGAATGTAGGTCGGTTAAGTGGCGAAGCCACGTCACCCGACATTGGTGAAACACCCCAACACCAAACATCACCCAACATAAAGCAAAACTGCACCGATATTGGTTAATATCCAACACCGTCGGATGACATCCATTTTATCACCCTGCAAAGTCAGTATTTATTGCTTGATAATTCATACTATGTTAACAAATAGACTATCTTTTAAATTAATACATCAAAAGCACGCTAAGAAAGGATTTAACTATGAAGTTTGTTACGCTCATTTTACTAGCCTTACTTGGCTTTTCAGTTGAAGAAGCTCATGCAAAAACGGTGGTTAAAGTAGGTGGCTATGAGTTCCCTCCTTATATAGAAATTGTTGATGGGCGTGCTTCTGGTCTTACCGTTGAATTAATAAGCGAGCTCAATAAAATACAGTCTTCTTATCATTTTGAATTAGTACTAACCACGCCTATTCGTCGCTTTAAGGATTACCAAAAAGGCCTATTCGATTCGGTTTTTTTTGAGAACCCGAACTGGGGGTGGCAACAAGGGAATAATGTAATTAGTAACTCCCCTGTTATAGCCATAGATACAGAAGTATTTATTGCTTTAAGGCAATTTGCAAAATCTCAAGCCTGGTTTGATAACTTAGAAGATAAAACCTTAGTGGGTATTTTAGGCTACCATTATCCGTTAGCTAATTACGAAAGTAGCCCCTCAGTTCTTGAAAACGAATATAAAATGACTTTATTAAGCAGCCATAAAAGAAGTATTGAATTAGTATTAAAAAAACGCAGCGATTGCGCTATTGTTACTCGCTCTTACCTAAATCAATACTTTAGCAAGTATCCAAAAAGCAAGCGTTTGCTACTTGTGTCTGAGCGAGTTGCACAAACCTATAATCATCAGTTATTACTGCGCCCAAACCACACGCTAGATATAAGCACCTTGTATAAATGGGTAAAGCAAGCACTCACGCAAGGCAATATTGCAGCTAGGCTAAAGCAACTTGGGCTTCAACAATCCCCTCTAATTACACCTTTACTGCTCACTAGCCAAACAAATACTGCTAATTAATGGCAGTAACTAGAAAACTTACTATTCTCATCATTTGTCGCAAACTCAACTAATGTCATTAGCAAATCACTGTGCTTATGCGTAAACCCAGTATTAGAAAGACGCTTTTCTAAATAGGCGGTAAAGTTTTTTCGCTGCTGGTGTTGGCTTTGTAACTTAATTAAAAGCTCTGACTGTTTTTGGTTAATTAATCGTGTCTCGTATATCGGGTCTTCATCTGGCCAATTCTCTACTGGAGAGCCCTTTTGTTGAAACACAAAATCACTCAACGAGCGTTCTATTTTATTATAATCATGCTCCCCTAGCAGCTTTTCTATCTCTTTTAGCAAACTTGAGTATAACACCCGAGGAAAAAGCTTATAAAAATCATGATTTTTGAAAGACTCACCAGAGGGCGTTTGCTGCCAATTTTCAAAGCTTGCTCGTAAAGCATGTACTAATATACGCCCTACATAATGGCTTTTTTGAAACGAAACGCCTTGCGACTCTAATCTCGATAAAACATGGTTTAACCGTTGCTTTAAACTACGTACTTCTAGTTGTAGTTCGCTTTTTTGAGTCTCTAGTAATTGTATTTCGTCAGCACTTGTTGTTATTTTTTGTTCTAACTTATTTATTTTAACTTGTGCACCATGAAACAAATCACGTGTATCTTTGAGCTCGGCCAATACACTGGCATTTTGTAATTTTATAGGCGAATTACCATCGCCTTTATAAGTTATGGTCTGTTTACTGTTTTTTAATGCTTTGTTTAACGCGTGCTCTAATTTACTGTCTATTACTTGACCAGACTTACTGCCTTTGAGCAACGTGGTTAGAGTTAAAGAAATATGCTTTTGATACCAATTTTGGATGTGTTCACACTGCACATCAGATAAATTAGCAAATGGATTATCTTCACTTATTGGCTTATTAGCCATAAAAGTTCCCTCTTGTAAAAACACCTTTAATTATCATACCAACACGATTGGTGATTTATTACAGCACCTAGAAATAGAGTAATATGAAAATTATTTATATAGTTATTCTATTAAATACGATTGAATTTTCATGTTATTAATAAAATAAGTACTAAATCGTATTTAAGTTAAATTACTTGTATTCGCATGTTAATAGTTATCGCTTTTTAAGGCTATATTTAATTGTATGAATACTAAAAGAACCTTACCATTTAAGTTGTTTATTCCAGATAACACACTAAACTTAACTGTACATATAAAAATGCATTATCCTTATGAGAATATTTTTAGTCGCTACCTTATTTATTTCACTTTTTGCTTACGCAGATCCTGCGCCAGTAACTTACACAGTTAATGATAAAAATATCACCCTTCCTGGCGAAAAATACAAAAGCGGTTACGGTTATAATTTAGAGGCTGATACCGTCCTTCGTTTAGTCACTCTCAACTGGCCTCCCTACATAGACGATAACTTATGCAATAAAGGCTGGCTATACCAGCTCACAGTTAGCATGCTGGTAAAGCGTGGTTATGGCGTTCATATTGAATTTTACCCTTGGGCGCGTGCAGTTCGCGAAGCAGAGCTAGGCAAAGCCGATATATTATTTCCTGAGTACTATATTGACGACGATGTCATATCCGAAAATATTCTAACAAAAACACGAAATCAGTTATTGGCGCTATCAGAACCAATTCCAGGCGGCGATTTATCATTTGTTGCGCTAAAGGATCATACTATTGACTACGATGGCAGCATTAACTCTGTAAAAAACCGAGTGATGGGCGTCGTTCGTTCATACAAGAATAGTGCTAAACTCGATGAACTTATTGATCAAGGTGAAATAAAAACCATTGTGGCAAACAGTGAATATCAGCTTATTCATTTGCTTTTAAACGGTCGTGTTGAGCTTATTGTTGCTGACTTAGAAGTACTTAGAGCCAGCGTTTACAAGTCACTTTTATCAAATAGAGATAAAAAAAGGATGCTAAATGCGCTCGTTGCATTAATGCCAAGCATTGAGTACAAAAATCTATATTATTCTGTAACTAAAAGTGCATCACAATGGCAATCTATTTTGGAAGATATAAATACTGAAATTGCGAATATGCATGCAAACAATGAGTTTGATAGCTTTATAAAAAACAAAAAACAACAGTGTTATAACCTTGGATAATTAACGATTTATTTTAAACTACATGATAACTATAAAGCTGATGCTCCCAAAGCCATCAGCTATTATATAATGTTTAAAAATCAAATGGCGCTCTTACCCAGCCTTCCATTAAAACACGCGCGCTGCGGCTCATACTGGCTTTGCTAACCTGCCATTGGCCATTTGTAACCACCGCCTCTGCTCCCACTTTTAATGTGCCCGAAGGGTGACCAAAGTTAACTTCATTAATAGCACCACCGGCGGCTAAATTAACTAATGTTCCTTCAACTGCCGCAGCAGTACCAATAGCGACAGCGGCAGTGCCCATCATTGCATGATGTAACTTACCCATTGACATAGCACGGACTAACAAATCGATATCACTTGCATTAATCTGCTTACCACTTGAGGATATATAATCATGTGGAGCAGCCACAAATGCCACTTTAGGTGTGTGTTGGCGTGCTTGTGCTTCATTAATATTATTAATTAAGCCCATTTTTACTGCACCATGGGCACGAATGCTTTCAAGCTTAGTTAGTGCGGCTTCATCAGCGTTTATGTCATCTTGTAGTTCAGTACCGGTATAACCAATATCACTGGCATTTACAAAAATAGTAGGGATACCAGCATTGATCATAGTTGCTTTTAACGTGCCCACGTTTGGAACTTCTAAATCATCAACTACATTGCCTGTTGGAAATAGCGCACCATCACCATCAGCAGGGTCAATAAATTCAAGCTTTACTTCAGCGGCAGGAAAGGTAACACCATCTAACTCAAAATCACCGGTTTCTTGTACTTCACCATTGGTCATGGGCACATGCACTAAAATACTTTTTTTAATGTTAGCCTGCCATACACGCACAATGGCAATGCCATTATCAGGTACTCTGCCTTTATCGACTAAACCATTACTAATGGCAAATGCGCCCACAGCAGAGGTTAAATTACCGCAGTTGCCACTCCAATCTACAAACGCTTTATCAATCGCGACTTGACCAAATAAATAATCAACATCGTGATCGGGCTGTTCACTTTTACTTAAAATAACCGTTTTACTGGTGCTTGATGTTGCGCCACCCATACCATCGGTTTGTTTACCGTATGCATCTGGGCTACCAATAACGCGCAATAATAAGCTATCGCGCGCCTCACCTGCCACTTGGGCAGGTGCAGGTAAATCTGTTAAATTAAAAAACACGCCTTTACTGGTGCCACCACGCATGTATGTCGCTGGCACTTTAATTTGTGGTTTAAACATAAATGTGCGTCCTTATGATGCTTGCGTAGCTTCTAAAAAGTCTTGCGCAAAGCGTTGTAACACACCGCCTGCAGCATAAATAGAAAGCTCTTCTTGCGTGTCTAATCGGCACTTCATTGGTACGTTTAATACCTCACCATTTTTACGTGTAATAACCAGTTCCAAAGTTGCTCCTGGTGTTGGCTCACCCTTTACATCGTAGCTTTCGCTACCATCTAGGTTAAGTGTTTTACGCGTTGTGCCAGGCTTAAACTCAAGCGGCAAAACGCCCATACCAATTAAATTAGTACGATGAATACGTTCAAAGCCTTCAGCTGCAATAACCTGAACACCAGCAAGCCTTACGCCTTTTGCTGCCCAATCGCGAGACGAACCTTGACCATAGTCAGCACCGGCAACAATAATAAGCGGTTGCTTACGTTGCATGTAGGTTTCGATGGCTTCCCACATACGCGTGTTTTCACCTTCTGGCTCTATGCGTGCGTACGATCCTTGCTTCACTTCGCCGTTTTCATCCAATACCATTTCGTTTAATAATTTAGGATTGGCAAACGTGGCGCGCTGCGCGGTTAAGTGATCGCCTCGGTGCGTTGCGTACGAGTTAAAATCTTCTTCTGGCACATTCATTTTAGTCAAGTATTCACCTGCCGCGCTGCTTGCCATAATCGCATTAGAAGGTGATAAATGATCGGTTGTAATGTTATCGCCAAGTACCGCTAATGCACGCATACCACTCATACTGCGCTCACCTGCTAATGCCCCTTCCCAATAAGGAGGGCGACGAATATACGTACTTTCTGGGCGCCAATCGTATAATGGGTCGTTATCTTCGCCGTAATCAACGGTTAAGTTAAACATAGGCTCGTATACTTTTCTAAATTGCTCAGGCTTAACGCTTTGCTTGATCACTGCATCTATTTCTTCATCAGATGGCCATAAATCTTTTAAGGTTACATCGTTACCTTGCTGATCCTTACCGAGTATATCTTTTTCTATATCAAAACGGATGGTCCCGGCAATTGCATAAGCAACTACAAGCGGTGGAGACGCTAAAAATGCTTGCTTTGCATACGGATGAATACGACCATCAAAGTTACGGTTACCGGAAAGCACCGCTGTTGCGTATAAATCGCGATCAATGACTTCTTGTTGAATTTTAGGGTCTAGTGCACCACTCATACCGTTACAGGTAGTACAGGCAAAACCAACAATACCAAAACCAAGCTGTTCAAGCTCTGGTAATAAGTTTGCATCTTCAAGGTACGATTGCACTGCTTTAGAACCTGGTGCCAATGAGGTTTTAACCCAAGGTTTACGCATTAAACCTTTTGCATTCGCGTTTCTCGCCAATAAACCTGCAGCAATTACATTGCGCGGGTTACTGGTATTCGTACAGCTAGTAATAGCGGCAATAATACACGCGCCATCGGGCATTAAGCCCTCTTCGTTTTCAACAACGCCCGAAATACCTTCTTTAGCTAAATCGCTAGTTGATACACGACGATGCGGATTTGAAGGCCCTGCAATGTTGCGCCCTACACTTGATAAATCAAATTTAAGTACACGATCGTAATGCGCTGTTTTTAAGCTGTCGCTCCATAGCCCTGCTGTTTTGGCGTAGTTTTCTACTAGTGCAATTTGCTCTTCATCACGACCTGTTAAACGTAAGTAATCAATCGTTTTATCGTCAATGTAGAACATAGCCGCCGTTGCGCCAAATTCAGGAGTCATGTTAGAAATGGTTGCTCTATCACCAAGAGTTAGTGCATCAGCCCCTTCACCGTAAAACTCGAGGTAAGTCGATACCACTCGTTGCTCACGTAAAAATTCGGTAATAGCCAATACAATATCGGTTGCAGTAATGCCCGGTTGGCGTTTGCCGGTAAGTTCTACACCCACAATATCAGGCAGGCGAATGTACGATGCGCGCCCTAGCATTACACTTTCGGCTTCAAGGCCGCCCACGCCAACAGCAATCACACCTAATGCATCAACATGCGGTGTATGGCTGTCGGTACCTACTAGCGTGTCTGGGAATGCAATACCATCACGGTTTTGAATAACCGGTGACATTTTCTCAAGGTTGATTTGGTGCATGATGCCATTGCCCGGCGGGATCACATCAATATTTTTAAACGCGGTTTTTGTCCAGTTTATAAAATGAAAACGGTCATCGTTACGTCTATCTTCAATGGCACGGTTTTTCTCAAACGCTTCAGGGTCAAAACCTGCGTGCTCAACAGCTAATGAATGGTCAACAATCAGTTGAGTAGGTACAACCGGGTTTACTTTTGCAGGATCGCCGCCTTTCGCAGCAATAGCATCACGCAGGCCCGCTAAATCAACTAGAGCGGTTTGCCCTAAAATATCGTGACATACAACGCGTGCCGGATACCATGGAAAATCTAAATCTTGCTTGCGCTCAATTATTTGGCTAAGCGCATCGGTTAGCATATCAGGTTCACAGCGGCGCACTAAGTTTTCGGCAAATACACGCGAGCTATAAGGAAGAGTAGCGTATACGCCTGGTTTAATGGCATCTACCGCGGCTTGGGTATCGTAGTAATCTACATTTGAGCCGGGTAATGGCTTACGGTATTGGGTGTTATTAATAATGGTCATAATAAATTCGCTAATTTGGTGACGGGGTTAATCAAGACAGGCTTTAGATTTGAAGGTGTATTGTTTGCATAATTTGCTAAAGCCGTAAAAGGTGAGTTGGTAACTCACCTTTGTATGGACTATATGTTTATCTTGATTCAATTGGCGTGTAGCTGCGCGCATCTGGCCCTGTGTAATCTGCACTTGGGCGAATAATACGGTTATTTGCACGTTGCTCTTTTACGTGAGCAGTCCAACCGGTTACTCGGCTCATTACAAAGATAGGCGTGAACAACTTAGTAGGAATACCCATAAAGTGGTACGCCGATGCATGGAAGAAATCGGCATTACAGAATAACTTCTTCTCACGCCACATAACTTCTTCACAACGAACTGATACTGGGTAAAGCACATCATCACCCACTTCTGCGGCTAATTTTTCAGACCATTTTTTAATAATAACATTCCGTGGATCTGACTCGCGGTAAATAGCGTGGCCAAAACCCATAATTTTATCTTTACGCTCAAGCATGCCCATAAGCGCGCCTTCAGCTTGATCAGCACTGCTAAAGCCTTCAATCATATCCATTGCGGCTTCGTTTGCGCCACCATGTAATGGGCCACGTAAGGTACCAATTGCACCAGTTACACAAGAATGGATATCAGAAAGCGTTGATGCACATACTCGACCGGTAAAGGTAGAGGCATTAAATTCATGCTCTGCGTACAAAATTAGTGATACATTCATCACTTGTGCAAATAATTCACTTGGCGCTTTATCGTGTAATAGCGTTAAAAAGTGTGCGCCTACTGAATCATCATCCGTTTGGGTTTCAATACGAACACCGTCATGAGTAAAACGATACCAGTAACAAATAATACTTGGGAAAATTGCCACCATGCGGTCAATCGCATCGTTTGCTTCGCTAAAGTCATTTTCCATTTCAAGGTTACCTAGCATAGAACAACCAGTACGCATTACATCCATTGGGTGCGCGTCTTTAGGGATGTTCTCAAGTACTGTTTTTAGTGATTCAGGTAAACCACGTAAGCTCTTAAGTTTAGCTTTGTACTCTGCCAGTTCGCTTGATGTTGGTAGCTCGCCGCGTGAAAGTAAAAACGACACTTCTTCAAACTGCGCTTTTTCAGCCAGTTCGCTAATGTCGTAACCACAGTAAGTTAAACCTGAGCCTGTTTGCCCTACTGTACATAATGCTGTTTGTCCTGCTACTTGGCCACGTAAGCCTGCGCCACCTAATGCTTTATCTACCATGATTTGTCTCCTGTTGAATTTTTTATTATTTGTCAGATTTTGCTGAAAAAAGGTTATCTAGCGTGTTTTCGTACGAGTGATAATCTAAAAAGTCGTAAAGCTCTGCACGCGTTTGCATGTTTTCAATTTGGCTTTGTTGCGACCCTTCATTCAAAATAGCCGAGTACACATTGAGTGCTGCTTTGTTCATAGCTCTAAACGCACTTAGTGGGTAAAGCACCATTTCTACACCCACATCGCTTAACTGCTCTTTGGTGTAAATAGGTGTTTGGCCAAACTCGGTAATGTTGGCTAAGATCGGCACGTTAATCGCCTTGCTAAATGCTTGGTAATCAGCAAGATCATGAACGGCTTCTGCAAAAATGGCATCGGCCCCCGCCTCAACACATGCTGCTGCACGGTCTATTGCTGCATTTAAGCCTTCTTTTTGAAATGCATCAGTACGTGCCATAATGTAAAAATCGCTATCGGTTTTAGCATCAACTGCGGCTTTAATGCGGTCAACCATTTCAGCTTGAGTAACTATTTCTTTATTAGGACGATGGCCACAACGCTTTTGCGCTACTTGGTCTTCAATATGAAAACCTGCAGCACCCGCTTTGGTCATTTCTTTAACGGTACGGGCAATATTAAACGCCCCGCCCCAACCTGTATCGGCATCAACTAATAATGGTAAATCGCTAGCGCCGGTAATACGGCGAATATCTTCAAGCACGTTATCAAGGCTAGTCATGCCTAAATCTGGCATACCAAATGAGGCATTAGCCACACCTGCACCCGATAAGTAAATAGCCTGATGGCCCATTTTTTCAGCCATCATTGCGGTATACGCGTTAATAGTACCCACAACTTGTAACGGATGGTTATTTGCAATTGCCTGTTTAAACTTTAATCCTGCTGACATTACCTTCTCCTAACTTTGAACGGGGCTGCTCTTTGGCAGCTTAGTATTTTTTAATAATGTTACATCTGTACTAGGATATATTGACCTTTCAAGGTTTAATCCGCAAAGATCAACAGACCCTAGCTAGCCATTTCATTTTGAGTGGCTTGTACTGATTGGTATCCATCAAATTTTGTTTGTATATTTGCTTGAGAAGCACTGATATGGCGTTTCATTAGCATTTCGGCGAGCTCCCCATCATGATTTTCTATGGCGTTTATAATCGCTAAATGTTCGTCAAACGCTTTCGATACGCGTGGCCCAACCATGCCCATTTGCACACGGTACATTCTTATTAATTGGTACAGGTCGTGGCATAACAAATGTATTAAGTGAGCGTTTTTACTGCCTTTGATTATTCTGTAATGAAAATCTAAGTCGCCGGCTTCTTGATAGTACGACTCACCTTCTTTAACACGCTGAGTTTGCAAATGCTGATTCAGTAATTGTTTCAAGCTTTGTACTTCATCGGCTGCCATATTGTCGGCAGCTAACCTACATGCAAGTCCTTCAAGGGCGCTGCGCACCTGATACACCTCAATTAAACGCTCTGCGGTTAATGCAACAACACGACAACCTATATTGGCTTTACGCTCAACTAAGTAACAACTTTCTAAACGATTTAATGCCTCTCTAAGTGTTGCACGGCTTACACCATAACGCTTTGCCAGTTCTGGCTCTGATATTTTACTGCCTTGTGCAATACTGCCTTCTACAATTTCGCGGCGCATATCTACAAACACTTTATCGGAAGCGGTTGTAACTGCGGTATCGTTTAAAAAGTGCTGTGTCATAAAGTATTTTTATATTGTCGACAATTTATGGGTTAACTATGTGCTTATTAGCTAACAGTGTCAACCCTAAAAGTGCTAAGGATGAGCAAAAAACCACCACATTGTCGACAGCATTAGCCAAAAGTATAATAATTTTTAGTATTGAGTGCGTTTTCACAATAAGGTGTCGACACTTTAAAGGTGCTACTATTTCGACTTTAACACTGAAAATAATCGCTAAAAATGCTATTATCCGCCTTTAATTTTATTGTATGAGCCAAATCGTGGACGCTAACACTTATATCCCCAAGCAATTTATTGACGACGTAAAAACTTATCTGCCTGAGCACCTTACGTTAGATGATTTTTTAAGTGCCTGTCGTCGACCTTTACGTAAGTCTGTTCGCGTTAATACATTAAAAATGAGTGTTGAAGAATTTAAACGCCATGCGGCTCAAAAAAATTGGCAACTCACTACTATTCCATGGTGCGATGAAGGTTTTTGGCTAGAGCGCCCAAATGATGAAGAGCAAAATTTAGCGCTGGGCAATACCGATTTACATTTAAGTGGCGCAATGTACGTACAAGAGGCAAGCTCAATGTTGCCGCCAATGGCACTAAAGCACAGCCTGCAAACTAGTAACACAGTACTCGATATGGCCTCTGCGCCAGGTTCTAAAACCTCACAACTAGCTGCACTAATGAACAATCAAGGTGTTTTGGTTGCAAATGAGCTGTCGTCATCGCGCTTAAAAGTGCTCAGTGCCACGCTAAAGCGAATGGGTGTTGGTAATTGTGCGTTATCGCATTTTGATGGCGTGATATTTGGTAATTACATGTTTGAATGCTTTGATAGTATTTTGCTTGATGCGCCCTGTTCAGGTGAAGGCACAGTTCGTAAAGACAGCGATGCATTAAAAAATTGGTCTATCGAATCAAACATTACCATTGCCCAAATACAAAAAGATCTGATTAAAAGTGCATTTTATGCACTTAAACCTGGCGGCACGCTGGTGTATTCAACCTGTACATTAACCCCTCTCGAAAACCAGCAAGTGTGTGATGCATTGCTAGAAGAATTTGGTGAGTACATTAAGCCAGAGCCTTTAAATGATCTTTTCCCTGGCGCAGAAAAAGCCACTATAGACGAGGGTTACTTACATGTTTGGCCTCAAACCTTCGACAGCGAAGGCTTTTTTATTGCTAAATTTAAAAAGCACAGCAGCTGCGAAAACCAAAATCTAAAAGTTAAAAAAGGTGCATTCCCTTTTAGTGACTTTGATAGTAAACAGCAAAGTGCGTTTATGAGCTCCCTCAAAAAGCAATTTGGTTTAACGAGTCTACCAGGCACATTAATGCAGCGAGACAAAGAGCTTTGGCTGTTTCCAGATGAATTTGAAGCAATACAAAACAAAATTAAATATGCCCGATTAGGTATTCAGGTAGGCGTTATTCATAAAAATGGGGTACGCCTCGCCCATGAATTCGCCACCGTATTTGGTAAACAATGTAAAGGCAATGTACTGGAACTAACCAATCAACAGGCCAGTGATTACTTTAATGGTAAAGACATTCGTTTGGATGAGGTTGTTAAGGCAACTGGGGAAGTGATCCTGACCTTATGTGGTTGCCCTATTGGTTTAGGAAAGTGGCAAAAAAATAAGGTTAAAAACTCACTACTTAGAGATTTGGTGCAAAATACGCAGTTAATAAACTGGGAGTAAACCCTAACTTAAATGTAACAAAGGTGTGCATAACAAATGTAACCCACTGTAATTATTGCAGTATAAAAAACGAACAAAAATGTGTATTTTTGAAGCTTTTGACTATACTTAAATAACTTTCTTCTTCTCCCTAAGAATCTGAAAGTGTCTTTAGTTAGCGCAGGGCTCACATATGAGCCCCTCTATAACCCAGAGTTCCTTATAGCTCTGGGTCTTTTTTTGTCTAAACAAAAGTTAACGGGCTTCGGGGATCGGGTTACGAGCTTAATCCCGAAACTTGCCCTAGCATTACAATTAGATCTTTAAGAGAAATTATGCACAAAGAGGTGATGAGACGCTACGCTTTTAGAGATAGTGTCAAAACAATTAATCACTTCGGTTAGTGGCTTTGGTTTCTCATTTACTTCTCATTCGCTTCTCTCAGTGCAATAAGATCTTTAAGAAAATTATGCATAAAGAGGGCTAAGAGACGCTGCGCTTTTAGAGGATGACACTTAAAAATCAGAAGCTGTACTTTTCACGCGGGCAAGCTCAGCGTCTATCTATAAGTTATGAGCTCTACTTAAGATCTGTTTGATCTTCTCATTTGCTCCTCATTCGCTTCTCTCAGTTCAATTAGGTCTTAGTGAATTATTCATATAAAGGATGAAAAGGCTCTGCGATTTAGAGGACGTGACAAATACAGAATATTTTAATTAATAACTAGGTCTAGTATTTAATGTTTTCTCATACAATTTTCTATGTTAGGTAAGCTTTGAATTGTTGTGTAAAGGATAAATTACTTTACTAAACTATAATCAGTCTAAATCAATACAAGCAGAAATAAAAAATCTAACTCTTAAAGTTACCATTGAATAAGGATAATCATGCACATTGACGAGTTAACACAAATAGTTATTGGCTGCGCTATAGAGGTACACAAAACCTTAGGCCCTGGCTTATTGGAGTCAAGCTATGAATCTTGTTTAATGTATGAGTTATGTCAGGCTGGGTTATTTATTAAAAATCAAGTTGAACTACCAATAATTTACAAGGAACAATATATTGCAACAGGCTATAAATTGGACATTTTATTACCAAATGAATTAATAATTGAACTGAAGGCCGTTGATAAACTACAACCTATTCACTCAGCGCAGTTGATTACATATATGAAGCTATCAAATATAAATACGGGCTTACTAATTAACTTTAATACACTAAAGTTGGTTGATGGTATCAAGCGCTTTAATTTATGATTTTTCAATCAACTTGATAGTTAATATTCTCTTAAGTGAAGATGCACAAAGAGGATTAAGAGGCGCTGCGCTTTTAGAGGTAGTGACAAAATAATTATTCAATTGGATTAGGGCTTTGGTTTCTCATTTACTTCTCATTCGCTTCTCTCAGTGCAATTAAATCTAAGCAAATCATGAGCAAGGAGGATTAAGAAACGCTGCGCTTTTAGAGATAGTGACAAATACAGAATATTTTAATTAATAACTAGGCCTAGTCGTTAGTGTTTTCTCATTTACTCCTCATTCGCTTCTCTCAGTGCAATTTGGTCTTGTTGAATTATTTAAAAAAAAGAAGTTATAGACACTTAGCATTTAGAAGATAAAAATACTCAAAACCAGAAGCTGCGCTTGTTAAGCGAGCAAGCTATGCGTCTACAATCAACCCTAAATTCTGGACCTTAGCACGTACCTCGCAGCCCATATCTCGTTGCTCGAAGCGCGTATTTTAACCACAGTATTTATTAAACATCCAACTGTTTCTAATAGCCTCATAATGAGAGCCAAATTGAAGCGATAAACACACTATTGGCAAGCGATTCATTTGCTCAGCCATACTAAATACATCATAAAATTTATAACCATATTTAGAAGCTAATTTTAGCTCATTCACATAAAGAGCTTTGTAGGTGGGTGATAGCTCATTCCAATGCATTAACGCAATTTGAATAATACCTAAGTGAACATCTAACTTATATGGGCCAACTTTTTTAGCTTGCTGAATATAATTATATACCCGCTCGGTAGGCCCCTCTTGATAGCTGACAACTTGCGCCAAGCTAATCCAGGTTAGTGCCCAGGTTTGTCTTAACTCAACCGACTTTAATAACGCTTGCTCAGCTTGTTGATATGTTTGCTTTACTTTATCTGATTGCTCACTTGATGTTGTATCAATACCGGCTAAACCTAGCATTTTTATATGGGCTAAAAAATGCCAATAATGCGGGTGATCAGGATCCATATTCGTAGCCAATGTAATCGCATTTTCTGCCGCTTGAAGCGATGAGCCAGACAAAGCACCATCCGACTCTTGCACAATATTAAGTGCATTAAAGTACCACGCATTTGCTCGCATACTTTGCATACTAGTATAAGCAATTACAAGCACTATTAGGGCTAAAATAACAGCAGGCACTACCTTGACCATGTTTAATTTAGTCATTAAATAAGTACTCGGTTAATTGCAGCGGGTTAGTTACAAAAAGCGCTGTAGCCCGCTCCTCACCTAATAACTGCGCTACTGCTTTTCTAGCTTGACTTAAAATAGGCGGTCGGCGCTTTACTGAATGAGCGTCAGAGGCAACATAGTTCACTAAACCATCTTTTAGCATTTGTAACGCTATAGTTTGTGCGCTTTCGCCCCACTCACCTTCAATACTCGATGCCGTTAATTGAAAGTCGCAGCCTAATTGGTTCAAGTGTTGAATATAATAAAGATTTGACTGAATATCGCGATTACGCTCTGGGTGCGGAATAATAACGCGTATATTTTGTTTAGCGAGCCACTGAATAAACTTATCATAGCCTTGTGGCATATGTGAATGCGGTAACTCTAATAACAACACGTTTTTGTCTGCTATTTTACCAATAAAAGGCAGTTTATTAGCCATCACCATTGCCATAAGTTCTATGTCTAAACGCACCTCAGCAGCGGCCGCTAATTTAACATTAATACCCTCTTTATGCGCCTCTAGCTTTAAACTCTCTAAATCGTTTTTGATTTGAGCAGTCGCATTATTAAAGCGACCCATATGTATATGTGGCGTTGCCACCATATGAGTAATGCCGTCGTTTTCAGCCAATTTTAAAAGCGCTAAAGATTCTGTTAAATCTTTAGCGCCATCATCAATACCCGGCAAAATATGCGTATGAATATCAATCATAAATTAACTTAATTACGCTTGAGGCTTTTCAGGTTGCTGTGAGTAATCGTAATAATCATAGTAGCCATGGCTATGCTCATCTTTAGATTTACTCATATCGACCTTATTCAGTACCACACCAGCAACGTGCGCTTTAACTTCAAATAAACGCTCAAGGCCTGCTGTAATAGGTTTAATTCGGGTAATGTCTGACTTAACAACATAAACAACTGAATCAACACTTTGTGCTATTACCAATGCATCACTAACCGCTTGGGTAGGCGGTGTATCAACAATAATATGGTCGTACTGCGCTTTTAACTCGCTAAGTAACTCAGCAAAACGTGGGTTTGATAACAGCTCAAGCGGGTTAGATGGTATTTGTCCGCTTGGCATAATTGCAACACCCGATTGCGTGTCAACATGTACACACTCAGCTAGTTGCTCAGTACCAATCATTAAATTACTTAAACCTGGGTGAAATACCGGTATATCAAATCGTTTAGCTAACGTTGGTTTACGTAAATCGGCATCAATTAGTAGTACTTTGCCCATTTGTGCCAACGACATCGCTAAATTAGCAGAGGTGGTGGTTTTACCTTCCCCTGGGGAGGTAGAGGTAACCGCTATAACTTGATGCGCTCGGTCAAGATGAGTTAACAGTAAACTAGTGCGAAAGGTACGTACCGACTCAGCAAAGCGACGATAGCTATCTTCTAAATAGGCATGAATAGGAAAATAGCTCTTTTTAGGAACTGCAACATGCGGCAATAAACCTAACATGCGCTGTGCGAGTTTATTTTCTACATCATTTTTATTTTTAACTGTGTCGTTTAGGGCATCAAAAACAAAGGTCATTACCACTGCAAAACCAAAACTTGCAACAAAGGCTAAAATAACAATCAGCTTTTTATTAGGCTTACTTGGGTCTTTTGGTGCATAAGCACGGTCTGTAAAACGAGCTGCAGCTGAGCTAAAGTCACTGGTTACTTCGGTTTCTTTAGAACGAGATAAAAAGGTGTTAAAAATATTACGGTTTGTTTCAACTTCACGCTTAAGCTGATTATATTGTGTTTCTTTTCGAGTAATATCTTGGTATTCAGCACGAATTTTAGCCAAGTCGCGCTCAAGCGCATTTACAGTACGCGTTGTTCTATTTAACTCTTTTTCAATACCCGTAATTAAGCCTTTAATTTGCTTATTAAGGTTAGTTTTCACTGTGGCAAGTTCAGCTTTAGCTGAAATCATTTTTGGGTGCTTAGGGCCGTAAACCTCACTAAGCTCACTTACCTTTCGCTCAACTAATACAACTTCGCGTTTAACATCTTGTACAACACGATGAGAGGTAATTTCAGGCATACTGCCAAGTAATTCTATGTTGTCGTTACCATATTCGTTAATAACACGATTTATGCTTTCAAGATTATTTTTAGTCGCACGCGCATCCACTAGCTGCTTCGAGGTTTGCTCTAGCTCTTGGGTAACAAGCCCTGCTATGCCCTCTATATCAACCAACTTTTGCTCTTCTCGGTAAGCTTGTAAGCGCACTTCGGAGCTATCTAGTTGTATACGTAATTCAGATAAACGCGTATTTAACCAACTTGACGCCTGCTGTGTAATACCCATTTTAGCGCGCATTTGGCTTTCTATGTAAACTTCACCTACCGTATTAGCCACTAAAGCAGCTAACTTAGGGTCGCTCGACTCAAAGCTCACTTGCACTAATTGTGTTTTACGAATAGGAGACACAGTTAAGCGTGACTTAAATGCAGCAAGCAAACCCAACATCTCACGCTCAGCTTGTTCTTCCTCTGTAATAACAGAGCCCTCTTTTTTATTTAAAAAAGGCAGTAACTGTTTTATCATGCCTTTTAACTCGCCTGTAAGCGATGGTTTACCTATGAAATCTGTGTGATCTTTTAAATTAAGTTTAGTAATTACCTCACGAGCAATACTATTAGACTTAATTACTTCAAACTGGGTTAAATAATACTCTTTTTTTGTGGAGTCTAAACCATATATTTCATCAAAGCTAACCGCTTTGGTTTGCTCCGACTCAATCAATAAAGTGGCTGTGGCGTTATACTTTGGCACTAACGTTAACGCAACCATTATAGTGAGCAAGGTAACGACAACAGCAAAACCTAATATTTTCCATTTACTTTGCTTAATAATATTAAAATAAGCACCTAAATCAATAAGTTCCTCGTTATTTTTAGGTTTTTCAAAGTGTGTATTCATTTTTTAATTACTGCCTTAAACTGCTTAAAACAAGCGCTGTTCTATTTTTATGGTGTCACCCGCCGCAATTTGGCTGTTTAAACTACCTTTTTGTTGCTGCTGTTTGGTTTGCTCTTTAAAAATAAATATTTTATCTTCTGAGGCTCGCTCAGTTAATCCGCCAGCCAATGCTATAGCTTGGTTAACCGTCATAGCTGGTTGGTAAGGGTACCCACCTGGCTTTTTAACTTCACCATGTATATAAAAAGGGCGGTATTCTACTACTTGGGCATACACATTAGGGTTAACCAAATAACCAGGCTGTAGTCCTTCGCTTATGGTTTGCTCAACTTGCGAAACACTTAAGCCCACTAGTTTAACTTTACCTAAAAATGGGTAATTAATCTCACCACTATTACCAAGCAGTGAGGTTACATCTAGGTCGGGCTGGCCAAATACTTTAATTTCAATTTTGTCACCCGCACCTAAAATGTAGTTTTGCGAATCGTTCGCAAAACTACAAAAGCTGAGTAACAATATTAAGCCAGTTAAAATTCTCACTTTCATTCATTTCCCTTTAGTGCAAATGTAAAATTAAGGCCAACAATTACACGGTCAAATTCAATATCCGCTTGAGTCGAATTACGGTCAATAAAATCAACATAGCCTGTTACCATACCAAAATTAGTGGCTAGGTAATTTAAGCCTAAGCGAGCATTTTTAACTTTATCTTTACGATTAAAGTTACCAGAATACTGCTGGTCAACGTAATTGGCACTCACTACCGAGCTTAAGTAGTCGCTCCAATCATGCTGCCACGTTACACCGTAAACACTCTCGCGGATGTAATCACCTTCTAATAACGGATCTTTAGCCGCACGGCTAGTAACTAGTTGCAAGGTTGAATAGGTTAACGGCTTCCAAACAACAGCGCCTTCCCAGCTTAAGCCGCTAAAGTTATCGCGCTGGCTTGACTCAAAATCTTTATTTTGGTAGCCGATTTTAAATGAACCAGTAGTAACGGCTGTAGCTTCCCACTCCATACCTAACAATACTTTAACATCGTCTGAGTCACGAGTAATACCGTTTGAATCAATTACATCGTATTGGTAGTTTTCTTGCTTTACTTCTAAAAAAGCACGGGTACCAGCTTGGGTATTATAATAACCTGTAATACCCAGCATAGGCTTATCGTAATCACGAAACTGCGATATTGCAGTAAAGTTTTGATAATTTTTATTATAATAACCTGCAGTTAAAGCAAGCATTGCTTTAGAGCTAACAGCACCATATTCATAACGAGCTTCTAAATTTTGTTGTTGGTAGTGTGTAGGCTCGCTTATAGCAGCTCCTTGCCCTTCAGTTAAACCCGCACCACGTGGCTCGTATAACCAATCAGCATCGCCTGTAATATCTAAGCGGTGTTGGCTAGTAAACTCTTTGTGAACACCTGCGCCCAAGTTTACTTGAGTAAAGTTATCGGTAGTGTCTTTATTATGAAATGACGTGCTCGATGCAATATCAAATTTATAATTATCTGGACCATCTTCAATTAATGCATTTAAACTCGGCGCTATATTCCATATTAAACGTGACTGAGTCGCAGACGGAGTCATAAAAAAGTTATCGTTGCTGCTTACGCCTAGCTGTAACGTAGGTGTAACCTCAGCACCGTCTTTGGTCATTACACTGCCTGGTTGTAATTCTACTGCTAAAGCAGGTGCACTTAAGCCTAACGCAACAAGTAAAGTAGTAATTGTATTAGTACGCATTTTCACTTTTAAATCCCTTAAAAATTGTCATAAAAATTATTTTCACATCAAACCATAAAGACCAATGTTTAATGTAATGTAGGTCGAATTCAACTCGCTTGGCCATTTTATCAAGTGTATCGGTTTCGCCACGCCAGCCGTTTATTTGTGCCCAACCGGTAATGCCCGGTTTGGTTTTATGCCTAAACATGTAAAATTCTACTTTTTGGCGGTACTCTTCATTATGTGCTACCGCATGGGGCCTTGGCCCAACAATAGACATATCGCCTTTTAAAACATTTATAAATTGCGGAAGTTCATCAAGGCTTGTACGCCGCAAAAAGCCACCTAAGGGGGTAATGCGGGCATCGTTTTTAGTTGCCTGAGTTACCACATCGCTGTTTTCAGTCACCGTCATCGAGCGGAACTTCCATACTTTTATTTTTTGCCCATCTAAGCCATAGCGATCTTGCTTAAATATAATAGGCCCTTTGGATGTCAACTTTATTGCGGCCGCTATCATCACTAAAACGGGGGCAATTAAGGTAACAATAATAGCCGAAACAACTATATCTTCTGTTCGCTTTATAAATTCGTGAGTACCAATACAAGGTGCTTCAAACACACTTAACGTATCTACATCACCGACATGCTCAATACGAGCATGTATTAAGTTCGAGAGTAAAAAATCGGGGACTATATGCACATCTACGGTAGTATCGCCTAACTGTAATAAAATATCGGCTATACGTTTTTGCGCTTTCATGGGGAGTGCAATGTAAAGAATATCTATTTCACCGTTACGTGCAGAATCAACCGCACTTTGAATACGGCCCTCAACGCCTTGTTTTTCGAGTTGTTCAAACAGGCGTTCTGGGTTTCTGTCGTCGTAAAAGCCTTTAAAATTAAACCCTAATTCGTCGTGTTTTACAATTTCAGCATGTAAGTATGCAGCAGATTCGGTAGCACCGATAATGGCAACTTTACGTTGCGATAGCCCTAGCTTACGGCGATTACGTTTGTATAAATACACACCCAAACGCCAGATATATAAATACACTACACTTAAAACAAACCAAATCGCTATGCCTACACGAGAAAGCGACTCGGTAAATTTAAATAAAAATGACACAACCAATAAAAACGAAAAAGCAATCACTACACTGCCCCAAGCGCACATCACCATGCTTTTAAATTTACCTGCCCGCCAAGAGCGATAAGTTGAGAAAACCTCGGCACTGTACAAGTAACTGAGTGCAACAGTTAATGCTGAAGCAGCATAGATTGGAGTTAATTTAAAGTTATAAAGTAAAGCTGCGCACTGAAACGCTAAAAACAACGCAAATATATCAAACAATCGGTAAAAATTGGCATCAGAGGAACCTGAGGGTTTAAAAGTCCTTGGAGATGTCATTTTGCTTAATTCCTTATAGCTAATTCAGTTTGAGTAACGCCCCACAAAATCCATAGGGATGATATAGTATTAGCCAATTTTGTTCAATTACAGATTCCGACAAAAGTACTAAAATTCATGTTTATATCTTTTTAGCTAACTCTTGTTTTGTTCATTAAGTATCAAAAAGAATACTCGCATTTTAGTGAGGATTAATTAAATAATCCTTTAAACCAACTCCAGACACCAAACGAATATCCTTCAAAAATATCAATGCCTAATGTCGATTTAAACAAATATAAAACCAGCAATATAAATAGAATAATAAAATTAGCTGCGATGCTTAAAATTAATGCTTGAGTAAATCTTGCTATTTTTTGCTCTTTTGTGCTTAATTCACGCCTATTTCGCCCTGCCAATAGCACATAGTAATAACGATATTTAAAAAGCTTAACTACGCCTCTGCAATCAACAGCATGGTTACCCCACTGCCTTGCACCAATGGCTATTTTTAAATGAGCTAACTGCTCATCGGTAAATGTATTTTGAACGTTTTTAGGCATTCGCTCCAGCAAACTTCTAATAGCTGGGTCTTGCTGTAAATTCGACAAAAAAGCCTCAATATATCGTGATTATTATTTACCAATTATTGTAAACAACTATTTAATAAAAAAAGCCAATTAAAACTTAACTGGCTTTTTATTTGCTATAAATACTGTTATTTAAGGGTACTAGAGCGATAGGAATTATTATTTAACCAGCTTGGTAGCTCAACTGTTGGTACTGTACCATCTTGGTTAATATTTGTTTGATGGTACGAATGTTGGTTCCAAATGCGAGTTGCATTTTTCCAAGGCTTGCTGTTATCTGCAGCACCATATACTGTTACACCATTGTTAATGCTGTAACGACCGTCAAAATTGTTAGAAACAGTAATTAGCTCAGCATTATCATCGCCTTCTAAATCAACAACAATAGGATACTCCCACAGTGATGCAGTAGAATTTGCAACTGTAGATAACACCTCACCATTCACGCCATTAAGCACTCTTACTGTATAATGATCTTGAACGATTATTTCATCAATACCATCACCATTAAAGTCATAAGCACTTAAACCAATCTTACCGCTCCACTCATCATCATTAGCAACGGACCATACTAACTGACCATCTTGGTCGTACATGTCAACTGCCGTATAACCAGCGTAAACAATTCCCAGTAAATCGGTACCAAGGAAAGTTGATATTGCTTGAACTCCGCCACCTAGATTGTCTGGATTAGTCACTTCCCATTTAACATTACCATTGTGCTCAAGTACCGCAAATACGCTATCTTCTAAATTAGTGCTCGGGTTACTGACAACAATTTCAGGATCTAAATCGTCATCTAAATTAGCGACTGCACTAAACCACATACTTTCAGGTGCACCATATTGCCATAACTTAACACCATTTGAATCATACAAGCCTCCACCAGCAAATGTTTCTTGATTGTCATTGTCATCTGCGTCAAACGTAATCGGATCTATAGACCAGTTCGTTTTGTATAATAAGCCTGTTTCGTAACTAAATGTGTTATTACTTGAGATTATTTCAACTAGTCCATCGTTATTTATGTCACTCAATGAGCTAGCACCTAGAGGCTTGCCTGATTTAGTAAGTTCTTTTTTCACTTCACCCAAGTGGTTAATTATTTGTATAGTAGATGACGAGAAATCACTTAAAACAATTTCAACAACGCCATCACTATCTAAGTCGGCTGCAGCTAAAGAGCTACGCGAGTCACTAAAGACGCCACCGTTTTCGTATGCCCACAATTCAGTCCCATCAATTCCACTTAACGCTCTTACTAAACCAGCATTACTATAATTACTTCCACTAAAGGTAGTAACAAGAACATCTGCAACATCGTTATTGTTAATAATTCCGTCTCCATTATCGTCATTTAACTGGACAACAACTGGAGTAGATATTACTTGATTATGTTCCGGCATAAAATCGCTTGAATTCCATTGCCATTTTTGTTGCATTGAAAATGGAGCTATTGGCTCAGCAACAGATGGAAGATCGCCATTGAATTCGCCACCTAGCAATGCCATAGAGCCTTTAAAGCTTTGGCCAATAATTGGCATTTTAGCAGTACCGTAAGCGCCTTTAATGTCAGCATAAGGAGCAAGTATTACACCCTTCCAACGGTTACCCTTGATATTAAGGTTTTGCGTATCAGGGAAGTTAAATACGGTTTTACTTGCGTGGCGGCGTAAATGCCAAAAACCTTTTCCGCGCACATGTAAATCAGCACCACCTGTAATATTAAAAATTATAGTTGCATCGCTTGGTATACCCCATACTTTAAAGGTATGAGCACGGGCAAAATCACGGCCATCAATATTAAACACTTGTCTATCAGAGCTGCCGTCACCTTGAAGGTATAAACCACCCCATTTACGGTAAACTGTACCTGTTTGGTTTAACTGGTTTAACTCGGCGCTTAAACTTTTATAATACTCTTCTTGTTCATCAAAGTTAAATGGCATGGCCGATTCATCTTGGTTAGAAAGGATTTTAGAACCCCATTCCATACCCCAGCGTACACCCCAATGAATGTCAGTACCGCCACCAGCAATCATGCTACCTACATATTGGCGGCCGTATTTAAATTTTATGCTTGATTCACTAATTAAATAGTATTCATCGCGATTATAAGGGCGAGTATAACCTACGCTATAACCTTGAAGATCGATTTCGCCAGCGGCTATTGCGCCATCAGCGCGGCCAAAGTGTGATTTAAAATCGTCAAAAACAAATGCTGAAAAATTATTGGCTACGCCTAAGTCTGCAGCCAGTGTTGTAGAGCTGGCTAAAGAAAGTGCAATCACTGCACTTATCTTTTTAAATTTAAGTAATGAGTTAGTCATTTTTTCCCTCGAAAATGAAAAGTGCATTATAGGCACCAAGTTTGAGTCATTTGTTTAATGAAAGTTAATTCATCAAGTGCTTGGTGAACATTATATACACAAATAAAATCAAAAGGAATGAAAAACACGACGAAAGTACTAATTTTTAGTACCTAGAAAAGAACGGAAACACAATATCAATGAGTTATAGCAGAGAAAAAATCAAAATTAATTTCAAAAACCCTAAAAAACAACCTAAAGAACCAAATATAGTTAACAGGATGTTAAAAATAATATTTAGGTAATAATATAAGAGTAAGGTTTGCTTCTCCTATATTATTATATTGAAGATTTGATGGATGATTCTTTTCGAGGAAGGACTTTTAGTAAATATTAATAGATTAGCTACTAAACTTATTCTTTATTAAAAGGTATACAAATTTAGAGTTTGTGACTAAGTATCGCTTCCACATTCTTTTAGGCTCTTGAGAAACTCGATATAACCACTCGAAACCAATGTTTTGAATCCACTGAGGAGCACGCTGCACTTCACCTGCAACAACATCTATGGCACCACCAACACCAAATATCCAAGAAACCTCTATCTCAGATCGATAATTTGTGATGAATAATTCTTTTTCTGGTGACTTTATGCCTAAAAATAAGAAATCAGCTCCTGAACGGTTAATGTCTTCGACCACCTTTTTACATGCACCTTCACTAGTAAAGTCAATATATCCATGGCGCACTCCTGCAATAACATCCCCATGCTCACTTTTTATACGATGCTCTGCCTTATTTAATGTTTCAGGTTTAGCTCCAAAAACAAAAACCTTTTTATGAGACTGAGTACAACGTTTAAGTACATCAATAAATATATCTACACCAGTATATCGCTCAACCTTAACCCCTCTTAAGCGCAAATAAAATAAAATTCCCATACCATCAATATTTACTAAGTCTGAGTCATTTATATAATTTGCAATATCAATGTTTTCTTGAGCTGAAACTACTGTGCCCACATTTAAATCAGCTCGGACCAAGGCAGCTTTAGTTCCTACTTTTTCGAAGATCAAGTCAATACTTTCATCAGGAGTAAACACATGATATTTCAAACCAAATACAGTGTGTTTTATCATTTATAATTACCTTTTAGTTTTGTTCCAAACTCTTGCTTTTTTGTTGAAATAATTAATGACTACTTTCAGTTTGATCTTTGAATAAGTAACTAACTGAATAAATTCAAAATTAACATTAAAAGATTTGCAAAACCTTCTCCAGTGGAGATAGATTAAGGGTAAAATAGCAAGAAAATAAACTAGATAAATACTTGAAATTACGCTTCCCATAATTAGCAATGTAAACATAAAAATTGTTAAGAATATTAAATATGTAACTAATGGTGGGATAGAAAGATCACAAATTAAAAAAAAATAACGAGGATTAAGATTTTTTATTGCTCGCAGGGCTCTAGGAAAGGATTCATTAAGCAAAACATTTAAATGGCCTACTTCCCATCGAGACTTCTGTATTTGAAGCGTATCAAAGTCAGAAGGCATTACTGAAAGCAATGTGACATTAGAAAGATATTTACAAAAAACTTTCTCTTCTGCCATATTCAAACCAAGCTCTAAATCTTCCACAATACTACCAGAAGCAAAGTCAACCAGATTCATGACTCTGGACGAAAAAAAGAATCCAGACCCTTGAATATGACATGCGCCGAATAATTTATTCATACCAACTGAACGAACTGAAGTTTTTAAATACCAAGCAAAAGCAGACATTAAAGAGTTATTCTCATTAGACTTCATTAAATATCTAACCTGAAATAAATCTTCGTATTTACACTCTTGTTTAATCAGATCAATAGAGCCTTGCTCAGCAAACAGGCAATCAGCATCGATAATACCTATTAAATCGTATGATTCTTCTTTTTGTATCAAGTAATTATACCCATAGCTTAAAGCAAAACCTTTCCCTTTATGAATTGAATCAAATCTTTCTAATATAATTACACCCTCTAAATTTAGAGAGCGAACAGCTTTTGCAGTATCGTCTGTACAATTATCTGCAACAACAACAAGAAGATCGCCTATGGATAGTTGAGAATGGACAGATTGAACAGATTTCTCAACGACAGCTTCTTCGTTATGTGCAGGCATTATTATTGCTAAACTACATTCATATTTTGTAACCTGACTACTAACATTAGCCTGAGGTTCTATTTTTTTAATGAGTGAAATTGCAAGCTCAGCCAATAAAATTATACCAGGTATGAGTGATAACCAAACTAATACCGATTCAACAGTCACATTTTAGTTCCTCTCGCATATTCCCAACAACGTTTACTAAATTATGATTCGTTACTACACTTAACCTTGCTTCATCAGCAATGTTAGCTCTTAATGTCTTCGACATTTTTGAAAAACTAATAACTTCCTCGGCCAGCTTAATGTGGTCATTTGCAGGTACTAACATCCCGTTAATGCCATGCTTGATTAGTTCGGGGATACCGGAAACATAAGTTGATAGTACAGGTGTCTTAACCATCATTGCTTCCATTATTGAAATAGGTAGTCCTTCCATATAACTAGGTAAAACAAATAAATCTGACTGAGCTACAATATCCAGCACCTCGTCTGTGGATTTCCAGCCCATAAAAAGTATATTTTTGGTTAATCCATATTCCTTGGCTTGTTCTTTAACTATTTGAAGTTCTTCACCTCCCCCAATAATACGTAAGTAGAATTGACATGATGAGTTAAGCTTTACATACTTTAAAGATTCTAGCAGGGTGAAATACCCTTTTTCAGGACAAGCCCTTGCTACAATTACGAGATTTAGTAAAGTAGCATCTTTATTCTGCAAAACAACTTCAGCTTGATGCTCGATTACTTCAATACCACATTTTGAGACAATTACTTTATAATGTTCTTTGAACGGTACTTTTCGTTTAACCTGTGCAGCAATGTATGAGCAAACACAAAATATTTTAAAAGATTGCTCTACTTTCCTAGCTATAGAATAGTCTTCAAAGTTATCGAGCTCATCTGCACCATGTATAGTGAATGAAAAAGGTAATTTCAGCATTTTAGCTGTAAACATTGCAACATCAGCTGAGTTAGTCCCGAAGTGCGCATGAACATGATTAACATTTTCTTTTTTATATTTTCCAGCTAAGCAAATAGCCTCAACAAAATAAATTATGGTTTTAAGCTTTCGCCTTGACTTTAAAGAATAAGGTATTAGAAGCTTTATACTAGCCCAGATCCCTTTAGCCGTTAAACCCTTAATTAAATAACAAAAAACCTCACTAAAGTTACTAATAATATAGTGGGTTTTTACCTCTTCCTCTAAGTCAGTGGTATCAACTAGCCCCTCAGGTGGCCGTCTTATTGACGCTCTCAATACTGTTTCATTCTGACTTTCCATTTCTAGTACTTCTCTGCGAATAAAAGTATGTGAAATTTTAGGGTATTGATTAATTACATATAAAATATTCACCTTTCGATGACCTCCATGTATACAAAAAAATTATAAGCCAAAGTTTCCAATCAAATAAGACATTAATCTTATGTTATAGCTAATAAAAAATAAGATGAACAGTAAGTGAATAATTCGCATGAGCTCCCCTCATCTAAATTTGAAAAATAAGAAAGTAATAACTGAAATAATTAAGCTCATTATAATCAGAAAGTTTTCAAAAGCCCACAGTTAAGCAAGCTTCAAAACGGTTAGCCCCAACTCAAAAAATTGAGTTTTGCGTATAAATCATATAAAAATTTAGGGCCCATACACATCAGAAACTCATTCAGCAATATGTTGGTATATAATTAAGAGTTAGTATAACTCAATATAGTACCTACAGCCCTATTATAGTTTGTAAATACACCGCATCTTAGTGATGAAACTTAAGAAAAGTTGTAATAACTATAAACTTTTTTAGGTACCTTAGCTATAATCTCAACTTGTTTTAATTAAACTCTTTCAAGATCTTATCAATTATGCGTTCGCACGCTTTACCATCGCCATAAGGATTATGTGCACGGCTCATTGATTGATATTCTTGAGCATTCGTTAGTAAGTTATTTACCGCACTCACTATGCGGGCTTTGTCTGTACCTACTAATTTAACTGTTCCGGCCTCTACAGCTTCTGGGCGTTCTGTGGTGTCACGCATAACAAGTACAGGTTTACCTAGGCTTGGCGCTTCTTCTTGAACACCACCTGAATCGGTCACTATTATGTGTGCTTGATTCATTAAGTACACAAATGGTAGGTAATCTTGCGGCTCAATTAAATGCACATTATCAACATTTTTTAATATGCGGTTTACTGGTTCGCGTACATTTGGGTTTAAATGCATTGGGTATAAAATTTGTGTATCTGGGTGCGCGGTTGCAATTTCTACTAGCGCCTCACAGATACGCTCAAAACCGCCACCAAAGCTTTCACGGCGGTGCCCTGTAACTAAAATAAGCTTTTTAGTTTCATCAAGTTCTGGAAATTTAGCTTTTAGTTTTGAGATTAAAACCGTGTCGGTTTTTACCTTATCAACCACTTGTAATAATGCATCAATAACGGTGTTTCCAGTAATTACGATACTGTCAGTATTAACTGCTTCATTGAGTAAGTTTTGCTGCGATGTTTGCGTTGGTACAAAATGTAACTTGGCAATTACACTGGTGAGTTTACGGTTACCCTCTTCCGGCCATGGAGAACTTAAGTTGCCTGTGCGTAAACCTGCTTCTACGTGCCCAACTGGAATTTGCTGATAAAACGCAGCTAAACTTGCTGATAACGTGGTACAGGTATCGCCATGAACAAGCACTAAATCGGGTTTAAACTCTTCGAGAATAGATTTTAAGCCTAATAAAATATTTGTTGTTACATCATAAAGGCTTTGCCCAGGTTTCATAATATTTAAATCGTACTCTGGTACAATTTCAAACAGGTCTAAAACTTGGTCAAGCATTTCACGATGCTGGGCTGTAACACATACTTTAGCGTCAATCCCGCCTGCCGCGTTTAGTGCTTTAACTAGCGGTGCCATTTTAATTGCTTCAGGGCGAGTGCCAAATACGCTTAATATTTTAATAGCCATGATTTCCCTTAATTTTTTATTCTCCGGTTTTGCATAACTTTATGCATTTGCCATTAATTGGGTAAATTCTTCACCTAATAGGCTTGATTGCATTGCATACTCTACATTTGCGAGCATGTAGCCTAGTTTTGAGCCGCAGTCTTGCGTCTTACCTTTTAAATGACACGCTTCAATTGTTTCAAGATGACGTAACTGCAGCAATTCAGCTGTTAATTATATGCACAAAAACCAATAGCGCCGATTGACAAAGAGAATAATACAAACACTGGATGTGAGCCATCCCAAATGGATAACTCCTATAAATACAGAATGTTATAAACGCTGATAAGTTTATCTCAATACAAACATGCTTTTTAAGCTTTATTTCAGCTTGACTGTAGTCTCCAATCCTCCAATTATAAAGTAATACTAAAGCGCCAACCTTCATATTAATTTTTTACCAGCACATTTAGGCAAATGCCTTCTAATCTTATCCATAAATAAGCTAAGATACTCAGACACCTTTACTAACACTATAAACAAAAACATCAACGTTAAGAAATGGATAATTAACGGGTAAAACTCGAGAAAGAGAATGATTTTTACCTTTAAAGACAATTCAATTTTAGGTTTCTGTTAAAGCTCAATATACCACGCCACTGCAAGGCAACTGAGTAAAAATTACAGCATTATTGTGCCGGTAGTCGCGTCCACCCACTAAGAAACTGTGAAATATAATCTAAAGTAGTCATTCCTGAGTCAGCTTTTAGTGAATCGATATTTACAACTTTAAGCCCACCAGCATACTCAATCATAGCTAGCTCATTATTACAGGGAGAAAAAGCCATATCGGCAACCCCAACACCAACATCAACAAGAACTTCTTGCCAAGTGACTCCAGCATCAAAAGTAATATAAACTTTACCAGTATTATTATTACTCCATCCATTTACGCCGACAGCGATAACTGAAGGCTGGCTTGGATGAACGGTAATTCCTTCAACAGTTCCTTCACCCGGAAACACATTTAATAGTTCCCAAGACTCATCAAAAGAGCTTTTTACGTAAAGCTCAGGGGATTTCCCTCGCTGCACTCCAGCATATAACATTCCAGATGAAGAAAAAGCTGAATCAAATATCCCCATAGACTCCAGCCCGTCAAGATGCCAAGTATTACCTGAATCATTAGAAACAAACATACCAACTGCATGAGCCCCCCAATAAATGACACCTGCATTTATAGGGTCTATGGATAAAGCGTTATAAATCCTTTTGCTTTGTGGTTGCCCAGTGGAGCGCTGCCAATTAACCCCCCCGTCGATAGAAACATATAAGCCATGTCCATCGATCCCTAAATATAATCGATTAAAATCATTATCAGTATTAATACTGTTTGGCTCAAACTCTAAAGCACGAGCAAAACCTTTATGCCAAACAGTATTGTCTGTCTTATAATCAATTGGCAGGCCGCTTGTGACAATAGTCCAATTTAACCCATAATCTGAACTCATAACAATTTGATTAGCTTCACTATCCCAAGGGCTATTCGTAGCAACAATATGGTCGCCAATGCTTACAATATTCCACATGTGACCAGCAACTGAACGATGCACGTTATAGTTTGGTGAATTTGGAAGAAGAGAAAAAGGCTGAGAAACCGTAACCGTATCGGCTAATAATTGCGACCGGTATCGGATTATACCAACATCCATAGATGCTGTTAATAAATCACCTTTTTCAGAATATATGACACTTGAGCCAGCACGATTGGAAGCCCCTTTTAGAGAGTCTTCTTGCCATGTTAAACCACTGTCATTCGTTCTCCATATCCCCCAGTAAGTCGTCATAAAAAATGAATTGGGGTTTTCCGGATCAATGTAGATAGACAAAATTCGATCTAAAACCGTATTTTTCCATCTTCGTGTAGGGTTTTCAGTTGAAAAATCAAGGTCACTTAACTGTAAAGCATGCCAAGTAGCGCCAACATCATCAGTATAAAGCATGCCAGACTTCCAACCATCAAACCATGCAACCAATACTCTTATAGAACTCTTACTCGTTGTTGCAACTGCAACACGATGTAATTTTGCTTGGCTCGGTAAATAACTAGCAAGATAAATATCACTCCACTCATTTGCGCCATCGGTTGAGTATCGCAAGGTTTTATTACCAACCGTAAAGATATATTCTTTATTATCAGAGTGAATCGATGTCATATCCATAACAGATATAGGAGCTCTTTCAACAAGCTGCCAAGCATCGTTAATTTTTTGAAACAAAACCCTTTCAACGGCTGAGCCAACCGTTAATAACCGATTGTAACTATGAATTAAAACAGATTTCACTGGTTCATTATTGTGGGTTTGACCTATCAGTGATGCCCCTTCTGTACTGGCAGCGAATACCTCCCCACCCTGAGTACCAAAGTAAAACTTATCTGGATCAGTAGAGTCTATTGAAAGTGAACGGTAGTTATCCCAACGAATAAATGATTTATCACTACCCACTTTGTCTAAAAAATGCCACGTTGTTGCATTATCTTCTGTGCGATAAATCCCCTTAGCGGTGGCTGCGTAGCCAACATTGGAGGCTGCGGCACTAAAAGTAAGACTAGCAAGGCTTAAGTTGCCAAGGCCATTATTCGATTTATGCCAATAATTATCACTAATATCAGACTTCCAAGCACCTGCTACATCTGAAATAACGAATAATTGACCATTGTTTTTGAGAATTTGTGGATAAGCTCCGCCACCAGACCAAGATAAATCCTGATCAAAAGAATTACACTGTGGCGCCGCTACAGCTGGAAAGAGCTGGCCAAAAATAAGAAAAACAAGCATTCTGAAAAAATACTGAGGATATGACATACAACAGATACCGACTTAAAGACCTGATCCCTCACTAACAAAGTTAGTGAATCAAGTGGAAGAAAAATTTTGGGATGCCAATAACATAACGGTGAAACATGCGCTTTGGTTCTTGAGTTAAGCGATAAAACCATTCAAATCCTAGCTTTCGCATTAGCGCTGGGGCTCGCTTCGTTTTACCCGCTTGAAAGTCAATGATAGCACCACCACAAATGATTACCGATGCCACATCAAGCTTTGACAGAGCTAAAGCGATTCTCTCTTGCTTAGGCATCCCCATAGCCAAAACTACAACATTGAGGCACTTCACATCAACATTTTCTGAATAGTGATGAATATAGTCATCATCATCGAAGAAACCAGTCTTTAAACTGGCACTATTACCAAGAATCAAATTTTCAGCACCGTTACTTAACCACGGCTCTTCTGTTCCAAAAACAAAATATTTGGCTTCTCGCTTGGATAGCTCAATGCTGCTAATCAACCTTGGGATAAAATCAGTACCGTTCAAATTTAATTTTGGCTCAATACCTTTGAAGCGACAGGCTAATTTTACGCCGATACCATCTCTTAGTAAACAGTTTATCCCCATAAAGCTTTCAAAAACCTCACGCTCATTAAGCATTAAGTTAATACCATGCTGGTTAACAAAACCTATCGAAATAGGCTTGTCCGTAGAAACAACATCGGATATGAAAGACGCTAACTCTGGTTCATCAAAATAGTTAATTTTTTTTAGTATCTCAGTTATCGCCATTTTTCTTCCCTCTATCGGTTCTTACCCAAGATTTTTCTCGCCCACGTAAAAACGAACCGTAAACATTGAATTTACTTAATACATAAATAAATATCGCGCTAAAGTCCCTCAGTGGTAAAATATTACGCCCAAGGCAAAACCAACTAAGGAATAAGCAAAGCGAGATGCTACCAAAAGCAATAAATGACAAATAGAAAGGCAAATACATCCCGAATAATGTGACAAGAGCAGAAGCGACTAAGCAAGTAAACACAAGCATAAGCCAAAGCACAGTAGGAGGAATCATCGCGTCAAGCGAGGTGAACAAGCTACGGATATTACCTTTGAATAGTGCCGCTAACATTGCCTTTGGTAACAGGGCTATCGATGCTAAATGACCATGCTCCCAACGAGTGCGTTGCGTTTGAGTACCTATTTCTGATTCGGGAAAATAGCTAATCACTTTGGATGAAGAATCAAAAGCGACACGTTCAGATAATGAGTTTAGTTTAAGGCCAAGCTCTAAATCTTCAACAATACTGCCGGATGCAAAAGAGATATGTTCAAACACTCGCCAAGGAAAGGCCATTCCTGAGCCTTGCAGTTGGCAATTAATATTAAACAGTGACAAACCTTGAGGTCGGATTTTATTCTTAACTAGCCAAGCAAACTCAGCGACTCGCGTTTTAACTGAAGCTGAAGCTGGCGCTTGCATTAAATATTCAGACTGAACCACTGAATTGTTACGTATACAACAATGCACCAGGTTGAAAAAACTGCCAGAAACAAATTCACAGTCAGCATCAAAAATAATGACGACCTCGGGTGATAGATCTCGGACATGGTTTACACCCGCATCAAGTGCATAGCCTTTTCCTCTTTGAGCTTCATTTTGCCTTTCTACAACTTGAGCGCCAAGACTATTAGCAATAGTGGCAGTCATATCACTGCAATTATCAGCAACAACAACAACATTATTCAAACAACCTAACTCAAATTGAAGCTTCTTTAATGTATCTTCAATAATAAGTTCTTCATTATGAGCCGGAATAATGACAAAAACACCATCTATTGATACATCGGTACTAACATTATGCTGTGATTGTTTAAAGAGAATTCCAAACAACAATTCCAAGCTTAAAAATATTGAAGGTATAAATACAATCAGAAAAATAACACCACCTAGTATGTAGTCTAAATAACCAATCATTGTTTTTCCCTAATTAATAAAGCTAATTTTTCTGCTTCCATAAAAAAGAAGCTAAAATCATTGGCATACATGGGTTCATAAGAGTTTGAAACTATAAACAAGGCACCAATGAAAAATTCACTCAAAAAAGTGTATAAAAACATAGCGTAAAGCACTGTAGGTAACAATAACTTCCATAAGAAAGAAAAGTAAATAGAGTAAAACTCTGACGGTAAAAAACAACTTGAATCATCCATTAAATTATTAACCTTTGGCCTGATAAAAAAATAAGGTAATAAGCCTCCATAGGTACTCCTAGCCAATGAAAGTGTCCTACAACAATTGCAAAAATTTAAACGCCTCTTAAAAAATAGAGACATCCAGCTTTGATAACCTGATAAAGTCAAACACTATTATTTTCCGCTGCATTCAGTGAATAGAAGTAAAAGAACCCCATAACAGACCAAAAGTACCAATTATAAGATAAGTAAAACAACATATTATCCGAGTAACCAGCAACCATATAAGAGGCGATAAGCCCAAGGATTAACGAGGCCCCTTTATTATCAACTCTAAAAAATTTTACAAAACGAACAATAAGTAGAAAAAAAATTATTAAGTATGAGGTTAAACCTAAAAACCCCATATCAAAAGCAATTTGAACATAGGCATTGTGTGCATCAAATTTTGTACTTTCCTGCAAAGGAAAGAACTCTAAGAAGTAATAAGAGAACGTATCATAGCCATGGCCTAAAAAAGGCTTGCTAGCAATATAATCCCATGAAGCTAGCCACACAACTTTCCTCCATTCATAAGAGTTCAAACTCTCTCCTACTGCTAAGTCTGCAGCAGATGGTCCACTAAAGATGTCAAACACCCTATCCTGAACTGAAGGAATAAGTAAAGACAATAAGACCAGAGAAAATAGATAAATCAGATATTTTCTTTCTGCTAGTAAGCCATAGATAAAGATAACCACAATCATAGCTAGCCATGCGCTACGTGTTTGAGTCAGCAATAAACAACATATACTAATTATAAATATTACTTTAGAATGAGTTAAAAATGCTCGACTAAAACAAAAAATATTAGACTTAAATGCATACATACAAAGGGTACCAATTAACACTAAATAGAAAGCAAAAATATTGGGATGAGAAAAACTACCAAACAATCGAAATCCACTTCTCGTAGTACTGGACTCAGGAAATAAGAATTCAAAAAAAACAAATGAGATAGGTATAATGGCAGAATATATAACAAACCTAATGAAAAATTCACCATCATTCCTATTTTTTATAAAGAAGTAACTCAAGCAAAACACAGACCAGTATGTAAGTACCGAAAAAAATGAACGTGATGAAGTAACCTTATCAGGTGAAAGCACAATCGATACTAAACCAACAAGCAGAAAACTACCCCACACCGAGATAAAAGTTTTAGGTATTAATAGACGCTGCTTAAAACAGACCATAATAAACATCATAACTACAAGAAGATTAAGTAAAGCCCCTAGGCCGATACCGCCAATCTTAGTTAGATTCAATAATGGATCGAGAGAGGCCCTAAAAAAGAGAATATAAAATAGAATAGATGAAAATGCATATAATCTACTATTTAGCATTTTTTATAAGCCTTTTTACAACCTGCATGAACTTACGAACTTTACCTGCAAACAGTAGCGTTAACATCTCAGAGCCCACAACATCAACTTGCTTATATGCATAAAGTGACTCTAAATGAGACACCCTCTCCCTAAACGAGAGGGGGGCATTCTTTTCTGCAAGCTTATAAAAAGCCAATCGAATTTTTTTCGCTTTTTTTTCAGAAATCCTTTCGCCACCATGTGTTTGATCTACAATGTAGGAAAATTTACTAATATTAATAAAGTCACCATGTTTTTTACTTAATCTTATCCATGTTTCCCAATCCTGCAAAGCAGGCATGTTTACATCAAAAGAGCCAACGTCTAATAATTTTTCTCTCGTGGTAAATACTTGATTACCTATAAAGTTAGATTCTCGCAACATCCTGTAATTAACGATTGTTGCTTCATTATAATGGAACTTACCATCATCTCGCAGTTCAACAACACCATCAAATAACCCTGAAATATTATTCCCAGCGCTCTCCAACTCTTGCCAAGCCCTAATAAACTCCATTACCCTAAACGATTCAAAATAGTCGTCGTCATCTAAACCTGTTATAAAATAGCCCTGGGCCATAGATATTGCATTGTTCCGACCATAGCAAGCACCTTTAGAGACACCAGAACGATTAATCGTACTTTTCAACACTCCCCTAGCTTCCATCGCAGCAAGATATTCATGGGTACCGTCGGTTGAACCATCATCTGCAACTATAATCTCGATAAGAGAGTAGGTTTGATTCAAAACAGAATTGACAGCTCTTTCCAATAGAGAAAGGCGATTGTATGTGGTGATATAAACTGTGACCAACCGATTAACTTGCAAAACCCTATCCACCCTACATCAAAAATTGAAAATCCCTTCCAACAACCTAACTTTTAATAACATTAAAATCATAGATTACATATAAACACTGATCACGTAAGCCTTCTCAAGGCACGATAAGCAGTTGGAATTACATAAATTATAATAAAAGACTCGACTACACCTTATTGCCAAATAAAAAGCCACACTAATAATTTATCGAAAAAACTTGGATGATTATACTTATCAACAATAACGAATGTGTTATTTAACTTTTCGGTTAAATTTATATATATAGTAATCTGGGAAAGTAGCTAACATCATCAATTTAAAATCGATCGGAACAAACCTTACTGCACTAAAGTAAAGTTTCCAAATATTCAATCTTGATGATAATGGAACAAATCGAGCCGAGTCATTGTTACTAGCATTTGCGTACAATAAAACTATCTGTCTAAGAATATTACTCATAACCAAGTTTACTTTCTTATTTTTCACGTTACTTTGCGACTTCACCATACCCAGCAACACTTCGGTATAACCATCTATTCGTTTTTCTATCTTCGAAGAAGTCATGATCGAGCCATCCCTGACTCGACGTAAGAAAAAGGATTCACTCATCACACTTATGCTATGTTGGTTCGCTGCAAAAATTTGAAAATAATATAATTCATCTTCATGAATTATATTTGGTAAGAAAATATTTTCTTCTAAAATAGCTTTTCGAGCAACATAACAGCAAGCTGATGCGAAATAACATCCCTTACCTAATGATTTGGCAAAATACTCATCAGATTTATATATTTTCGTTTCATTTGTTTTTTGCCTATGATAACTAGGCTTAAATTCATTAGCTCCGCCGTCATAAAATACATCTGCATTAAATAATATAGCCTTTACATCTTCATTTGAAAATTCAGAGATCCAAGCACTAAATGCATCTTTTCTTAGCAAATCATCCGAATCAAAAAAATATACGATTTCACCTGTTGCTTTTTCGAAACCATTATTCCTGGCTACCGACAGACCTTGATTAGCCTGTCTATAGTAATTAAACCTTTTGTCCGTCAAATATTTATTGCAAAGTGATGGGGAACTGTCAGTACTACCATCATCGATTATTATGACCTCATAATGTTGATATGTTTGTGCAAGTATACTATCTAACGCTACTTCTAAATAATTTTCAACATTATATACAGGAACAACTATACTAATTTTCATAAAAGCTCTATAGATTATTTAAATACTAAAAAGGTTCATCAAAGCCAATGAAGCCGATGAAACCAACACAAGAAGTAAAGGGCCGATAAGCTTCAAATCAAATCCTTTGAGTATATTTTTTCCCAACAAATAGTAGCATTGGAAAAAATTAATCGTAAATGATATTGTTATAGCCCAACAAAGCACATATAAGTCACCAAAGTAAATTGCAAAGCAGATAGCAGTCACATTTGTTATAGTCGAAAAAACAGTTGCACTAAATAGTAGATCAGTTCTATTTGCAGCTTGAAAAAAACCACCACTTGAGCTCAATACAACTTGAATAGGTATTGAAACTGCCAAAATTTTTAACAACTCCCCCACCATTTCCCATTGTTCACCCAGCATAACCCAAACGATTAGTTCAGATGATAAGTAGATCCCAAGCCCAACAAAACTTGCTACAACAGCTAAATACTTTACTAGCTTATTATGTAGTTCAGTGAATTTTAGTACATCTTCATTTAACTCTTTTAGTACAGGTTGTATTGCAGGAGCCATAGCAAAAGTTAACAACATGAGGGGATAGCGCATAAGTTGATAGGCTTTATCGTAAACACCAAGACTAACTACACCAAAATACTTACCTACTAACAAATTATCCAAATTACGTGAAAAATACACCATTACATTAGACATAAACTGGTATAGAGAAAATCTATATAATGGCTTTACCTGACCAAACTCGTTTGAAAAATTAGGTTTACCAATAATAGTTTTCTTACTCCCAAACCAAAGAAGAAAAAACTTAAAAATTGAAAAGACAAGGGGTTTAATTGCCAACACTAAAACAGCTTCAAGCTTCATAAATGTAAATATTACAAATAGAAGCGAACCAATTTCAGCTATAATTTCAGCCCTAGCAATGTGCAGAAATTTTTTCTCTCGACTGTATGCTGCAATTGGAACGATAGAACAAGCATTGAATATTATTGAAATGGCCACAGGAATAACTAAATACTGATATGCACTATATTCATAAAACAATGCTATTAGAGGTGAAGAAATGAGAAAAAGAATAAATGCAGAAAAACCTAAAACTATCGTAAACCCAAAGACACCATTTCTCATCCGCACCGAAACATGTTTTTCATTGACTAAAGCTGGCACTAAACCAACTTCACTAAACAACGCGAAGAACAATGCGAATACTTGAATTACAGCGAAAACACCAAATTGTTCGGGTGTAAACATCCGAGCTAACACAACCATTGACAGAATCTGTATTAAATACAAGCTGTACTTACCGCCCATGCTTTTTGCTAGTGAGTTGACCAGTACGCGGCCATGTGAAGGATAAGTCATTAAATTTAACGCCCTATGGACCAATAAACGAAGCCTTTCTTTTGCATGCTGGTAGGGTCAAACAAATTTCGACCATCAAAAATAACAGCTTCACTAAGTTGCTGCTTAATTAAAGAAAAATCAGGTGCTTTGAAATTTTGCCATTCAGTACAAATAATAAGAGCATCAGCACCATTTAGCGCAGATTCTTTAGTCCCCATTAAGCTTAGATCTGAACGCGTTCTATAGATACGTTGAGTTTCATTCATCGCTTCAGGATCGTATGCTTGTACCTTAGCACCCGCTTTCCACAGCTGTTCCATGAGGACACGACTTGGCGCGTCTCGCATGTCATCTGTATTAGGTTTAAAGCTTAACCCCCATAATGCAAAGGTTTTACCTTTTATTGCGTCAGGGTTGTTTGCTAAGTCAAAATGTTTGCTTATATATTCAAACAACTTATTTTTTTGAGCATAGTTTACGGCTTCGACCGCTTTTAAAATTTTTGATTCGTAGCCAATAGTATCTGCTGTACGTATAAGTGCTTGTACATCTTTTGGGAAGCATGAACCACCGTAGCCACAACCAGGGTAAATAAACTGGTAGCCAATACGCGGGTCTGAACCAATACCGTGGCGTACATGTTCTATGTTAGCACCTACGTGTTCAGCGATATTCGCCATTTCATTCATAAAGCTGATCTTGGTAGCAAGCATACAGTTAGCAGCATATTTAGTAAGCTCGGCACTTTTTATATCCATTACAATAATTTTTTCATGATTTCGATTAAATGGCGCATATAGTTCGCGCATTTGGTCTTCTGCATCAGCTGAATCTGTACCAATAATTATGCGATCAGGACGTTTACAATCATTAACTGCAGCCCCTTCTTTTAAGAACTCAGGATTTGATAACACTGAAAAGGTTAAATCACTTTTACGGCTATCAAGTACAGATTGTATTGTCGCTTTAACTTTATCTGCAGTGCCAACAGGTACAGTTGACTTGTCGATAATTAATTTTGGACTTTCCATATATGTAGCAATGGTTTCTGCTACCTTTAGTACGTATTTTAAATCTGCAGAACCGTCCTCGTCTGGCGGAGTACCTACTGCAATAAACTGCAGTTCACCAAATTCAACACCAAATTGAGCATCTGTTGTAAATGTTAAACGCCCTTCCGCGAAGTTTTTTTCAACTAACGGTGTTAAACCTGGCTCGTAAATAGGAATGATGCCTTTTTTTAGATTTTCTATGCGAGCTTCATCAATATCAACGCAGCATACGTCGTGCCCTGCATCTGCCAGCACAGCCGCTTGTACAAGACCTACATAACCAATTCCGTAAAAAGTAACTTTCATTTTATACCTTTAAGACCCTAGTAGTGCTTTAGCACGTTTAGTAAATTCTTCACCCATTAGGCTTGATTGCATTGCATACTCTACGTTTGCGAGCATATAGCCTAGTTTTGAGCCGCAGTCATGCGACTTACCTTTTAAATGATACGCTTCAATTGTTTCAAGATGACGTAACTGTAGTAATGCATCTGTTAATTGTATTTCGCCGCCAGCACCGGGAGGGGTATATTCGAGCAAGTCCCAAATAGCAGGCGAAACAACATAACGTCCTGTTATTGCTAAATTGCTTGGCGCTTCGTCATTATTTGGTTTTTCAACCATGTTGGTAATGGCTGCATTTTCACCAGGCTGGATTTTTTTACCTGCTAAATCAACCACACCATAGTTGTGCACTTCGTCCTGTGGAACAGGCTCAACCATAATTTGATTATGCTGGGTGCGCTCAAATCGGTCGATCATTTGCGCAAGATTATCAACCTTTAGGTTTGACTTATATTGATCGATAATTACATCGGGCAATAAAATAGCAAAAGGGTTATTGCCAATGATTGGGCGAGTTTCAAGTATTGCGTGGCCTAAGCCTAACGGCGCCGATTGACGAACCGATATAATGCTTACATCCCTTGGGATTATTGAACGAACTTCTTCTAGCAGACTACGTTTTACACGGGCCTCTAGAGTGGCTTCTAGTTCAAAGCTAGTATCAAAATGATTTTCTATAGCGTTTTTAGAGGCATGGGTAACCAATACAATTTCTTTAATACCAGCTTTTACAGCTTCGTTTACAACATATTGAATGAGAGGTTTGTCGACTAGTGGAAGCATTTCCTTTGGCGTTGCTTTGGTAGCTGGTAACATGCGGGTACCCAAGCCTGCAACAGGCAAGACTGCTTTTAATACTTTCACTTCAATTCCTTTTATAGTTACTTTTGGTTATAACGTAGCTGTTTATAAATGTTGCTGCGAATAGCGAGTTTTAAGCACTACTAACCATATGGGCGGCTATTATACACAACACATATAATCGCTCAATATAAAAAGCAGCCTTTTTGATTGTTTTAGGTTAATTTTTTGTTAACTAGTTATTTTTGCCTTTTTTGTAATCTATCAATTTACTTTCAATGGGAATATAATAGTGCTGTTAACTTTTGAGGGATGGGATTTGTGCGCGTAGGAATTTGCATAATTATATTAGTGTCTTTTTTTGCTTGTGCACAAGACATGCTTTTACATTTGCGTAATAGCGATATAATTACCCGTGCCAAACAGTTTTACGGCGATGCAGGCCACCAACGAATAAAAACGTGGCTGAGTTTTATAGATGACTCTGCCAATAAAAGCGAATGGCAAAAAATTCATTTAGTTAATGACTTTTTTAATAAGCATATAAAGTACAAAACCGATGACGATCTTTGGCAAAAAAAAGACTACTGGGCCACCCCGCTAGAAAGCTTAGGTGTAGGCATGGGTGACTGCGAAGATTATGTTATTGCTAAATACTTTACTTTAATCGCTTTGGGTATCCCAGAAGAAAAAATACGCTTTATGTATGTACGCCAACGTACCGTTAATCAACCGCACATGGTATTAATATACTTTGAACAACCTGACCAAATACCGTTGGTGCTCGACAACTTTAATACTAAACTAGTGCCTGCTAGTAATCGTGGCGATTTAAAGCCTATATATAGTTTTAACGGCCAAGGCTTGTGGTTAGCCAAATCGAAAGGGTTAGGTAATAAGGTTAAGAATAGCCGTGGGGTTTCTGCTTGGAACACTATGCTAGAACGAATTGAACAAGGTGAGCTTGCGCCCGCTAATGGTAACAACAAAGGAACTAGTAGTTATGTCTCGAATCTTTAAATATGGATTGAGTTTAAAGACCCAAGTTTATGGCTTGATCATTTTAATTTCGATTATTTCATTTTGTGTACGCGTTATTACCGACGTGGATACAACCCGTAATTACTTACAAACGCAAATGGCCAGTCATGCGCAAGACACCGCTACTAGTTTAGGGCTTTCTATATCTCCTTATTTAGAAGACGACAGCCTAATGATTGCCGAGACGATGGCAACCGCTATTTTTGACTCTGGTTACTACAGTCAAATTAAATTTACTGACGTGCAAAACAACATCGTTTTTGAATTACAAAATCCTAAACGCGTTGAATCAGTTCCTAGTTGGTTTATTAGTGCTGTTAAACTAAGTGCGCCAACTATGCATTCTGAAATAAATAATGGCTGGATGATGGCAGGTACACTCGATGTAACTAGCCATACTGGGCAATCGTATTTAACCTTGTGGCAACACACTCTTCGCAGCTTATATAGCTCGTTTTTACTATTGGCTGCATCACTCGCTATAGCATTTTTAATATTACGTGCGGTATTTAAGCCATTAAAAGCAGTAGAAGATCAAGCCATTTTAGTAACCCGCAAACGCTTTACCTTAAATAAAGAAATACCGGTAGCAAGGGAGCTTCGTACTGTTACACAAGCCATCAATAACATGGTTATAAACTTACAAAGTACGTTTGATTCATTGACCAAGCAAACTCAAGCACTGACCGAAGAAGTATATATAGATTCGTTAACGGGGCTAGGTAACCGTAAGTCGTTTGAAAACCACTTTAATTCTGTTGTAAATAACATTTCAGACGATGCGCCAATTACTGCGTTGATGCTTACCCTGCCCTCATTAAATAATATAAACCAAATAGTAAGTTACCAAGATGGTGACCAGCATGTATTAGATGCAGCTAAAATACTGAAACATGTCACAGAAGAATTACCAAATTCAACGGTATTTAGATTGAATGGCGGCACGTTTGTGTTACTTGCCCCTTATGACGTTTTATTTTTAAATAAAGCTCGTTTGGAGTTAAGTGATACATTAAGTAAAAAAGAAAACAGCCTACACATAAATGGCTATGCAAATTTAGCTATAGTTGCAGTTGAACAAGGTGTAAGTGTTGGTGAAGTACTGTCGTTGCTTGACACCGGTTGTACCATAGGCGAAGACACTACAATTGATAATAACGATAAAGAGTCACTATTTAGCGTCAACCAATGGCGTAAGCTGATTAAGTCGATTATCAATGCTGGTGAAGTGAGCTTTTCGGTACAGCCCGTAAAACAAGCTAATAAAGTTAATTCTCAATGTTACTTTGAAGTGTTTTCTCACTTTATCCATGATGGCGAAAAAGTAAATAACGGCCACTTATTTGCCATGGCCGAAAAGTTAAATTTAACCGAAGAACTCGATAAAAAAATTATACGCAATTTTGTTGATATTAAAGAGCAATACCCAAATGAGGTATTTGCACTAAATCTTAGTAAGGCATCTTTATATTCAACTGACTTTATAGAATGGCTTACTCTTTACTCGCATACTAAGCCGGTTATAAAAACTAACTTACTGTTTGAACTGCATGAAATAAGCTTATTGTATAATGTGCATGTTGCATCGTTACATATAGATGCAATTAAAGAGTTGGGTATTAATGTATGTATTGAGCACTTTGGTACCAGCTTAACATCGTTTAGATATTTACAAGGTCTTGATATTGAATATGTAAAAATTGATGGTAGCTACATTCAAGACTTAGTAACTAATCCGCAAAGCCAATTTTATATTCAAACAGTTAACAATATTTGTCATGGTTTTGGGATTAAAGTTTTAGCCTGTTTAATTGAAAAAAACGAGACTTTAGAAATACTTGAAGACCTAGGATGTGATGGTGTACAAGGTAATTTAATACTGCCACCATCAAAAATTATCAAATCTAATGAAAATGGCGTAAATAAAGAGTTTACTTTTTGCACCGATGCGCTAAAATTTTGCAATTAGTACTCAACCAAGGGACGAGAAATGAAAAAATTACTTTTAGCTGGCTTAGTCGCTAGCGCAACAGCACTTACTGCTCTTCCAACCTATGCACAAACGGATAATGCTGCAGTGGTTCAAGAAGTGGGCATAAATAGCATAATTGATATTCTTAATAATGTAACAGCAGATACTTCACCTGAACAATTACGCGAAGATTTAGTAGAAGCTATTAAACGCATTTGTAAAAACAAAGAAGAAGTTAAGTTAGACGAAAAGCTGCTTAATGGCGCATGTGGCGCTGCAGATATTGATGCAATGGTTGCCGCTGTTGTTGCTAACTTTGGTGCAGATAACCCTTTAATTTCTGACTTTTTAGCTGCACTTACAGCTGCAGGCTTAGACTCTGATGCAATTACACTGGCAGCAATTACTGCGGGTGTTGATGCTACGACCGCTTCTGAAGCAACTGCTGCAGGTCCGGGTACTGGCCAGCCAGCTCCACCAGTAGTAAGCTTACCAACATTACCTACACCTCCAGGTTCTGGTGGTACAGGCGGTGATAACGGTATATCTGAAGTCGGTAACTAGTTTTTACTTTTAGTATATTTAAACGCAGCCTATTGGCTGCGTTTTTACTTTGTTTGAGTTTATTTTGAATCGTTTTATATTCTTTCTTATTTGTTTGACCCTATTTTTACTCCCTCTTCCTTTAGGTAGTTACCGACCTTGGGCAATTTTAGCTATTGGCATTTTAACTAGCTTTACCTTTATTACTCACCTTACCCACAGTGTGTTAAATAACAACCAATCGCTGTTTCCACCCCGCTACTCTTGGCCACTATTTTTTACTCTAAGTGCAGTTGTTTTAGTTTGTGGTATACAACTATTTAGCGTAAGCGTTGATGCATTTCAAACCAAACAAATGTTATTAAAAACCAGCTTTTTACTCATGTTGAGCTGGCTCGTATTTAACTACTGCAATAATGCCGAGCGAATTAAAAAATTAATTTATGCTGTTATTTGTGCCGGTGTATTTCAAGCTTTGTATGCTAGTTATTTAAACTTATCACCCGATATAGTAAGCCCTTTGTTTGGTTACAAGCACACAGACCGCGCTATTGGCACCTTTACCTACTCTAACTTTTTAGCTAACTATTTAGCGCTGTGCTTATGCTTAGGTATTGGTGTTTTAATCAGTGAACTAAAACGCTCTAACAGCGGTTATCAGCCCACTGTAAAACAAACATTACGCGCTTGGGCCGAAATATTATTGAGTTCTAAAATAATTTTACGAATTTCGTTAATTATTATTATTGTGGCGCTTATTTTAACTCGCAGCCGTATGGGTAACTCGGCCTTTTTTATCGCTTTAATTATAGTGAGCTTACTGGCGCTGTTTGTTTATAAGCAAAAGCCTAAGGCCTTTAAATTGCTGATTGTGAGCTTTTTCATTATCGATTTAATCATTATTGGTGCCATTTTCGATGTAGAAAAAGTAAAACAACGTATTAGCGAGACTAGTTTGCAATCGGAAACACGTGATGAAGTTGTCCGCGACTCAATTCCACTTATTTTAGATAACCCGTTATTAGGCTCTGGTGGCGGTACTTTTTATACTGCGTTTCCTGCGTATCAATCTGAGCCCTACTCTGGCTACTACGACAATGCGCATAACGATTATGTACAATTTGCAGTTGAGCTAGGCATTCCTGCCACAGCGTTATTAGGACTGCTGGTGCTTTATTGTTTGTGGTTGTGTATTAATACTATGCGAACGCGTAAAACAGCGCTTTATCAGGGGGTGGCGTTTGGTTGCGCTACAGCTATTGTAGCCATGATGCTACATTCGTCAGTTGATTACTCTTTACAAGCCGGCGCAAACTCAATGCTGTTTATAGTGGTGTTATGTTTGGCTATATTGACCAACAAGTTACCGGCACCAAAACGGATTAAAAAACGACGAATTTAACGGGCTGCTGGGGTCGGGTTACGAGCTAATGCCAAACCTCGAAGCTCTCAACCTGTGTGAGCATGCTCTAAGTTTACAGCGATTCCAACACCTAAAACATGCGCGAAGTTAACTCCCGTCTACGGATAAGGTCAACATCGTAGATCGGGTTTCGAACCTAATACCAACCCCTGTAGCGCAGCGCTTTTGGATATTTAGCCCGCAACTCGAAACTCGTCGCTCGCGACATTAAAAAATGACGCGACATAAAGTCGCTGCTGCAAGTTCTAATTTACTGCTCTTCTAAATCAAATTCGGTGGTGTGGCCGTCGCCGTGGATTAACTGGTACCTTGCTAAATTACCCGCTTCAAGCGTGACTAAACTAATCGCTGAATCGCTTACTAAGTATTTTTGCCCTTTGCCTTTGGTTTGGTGCTTGTCTACTTCCATATGCCAGCGTTTGGTAAAAAAGTTAAGTGGGCTTTTAGGGCCGTATAAAATAGAGTCGAGCTTGTCGAGTACATTTATTAGCTTTCGCGGAAACTCATTTTTAATGCCACTTGCAGTCAGTTGCCAAATTCTGTTGGGGTGATCGCCAAAACGCTTTTGCACCGAAAAGCAAAACGAATAATGTACATCGCCGGATAAAATCAGCGTTTCGTTTGGGGTGTCGGTACGTCTAAAAGTATTGAGTAGCTTTTTGGCTGAGCCTTCGTGGGCCATCCAGTTTTCTACATCAACCATCAGTGGTTGCCCACACATATTAAACACCGCTTGAATTGCCTCTATCGATTTAACCCCGAACACGGGAGCGGGGGATACAATAATGACTTGGTCATGGCTTAATAGGCTTTCTTCAAGCTCTGTGAGGCGTTCCCAATCAAGTAAACCTGAAGGTTCGTTAAAATTTTGCTCGTTACGCCAACGGTGCGTACGAGTATCGAGCACCACCACTTTAGGAATGGTCATTAACTCATGATGCCAATGGCTAAAGTCGTTCAGGTGCTTATCAAACGCTTTAAATTGCCATTGCTTGTCGCCAGCTAAGCAGTCGTTAAAAGGGCTCAGTAACGATCCGGTTTTTTGTAGTGCGTCGTTGCCCATTCCTTGAAACAGCCAATAGCTCGCTAAGCCATTATTTACAATACGCTTGCTGCTAGGGTTTTGATTAATGGCTTGCTCCCACCCTGCGGTGAGATTCCAATCATCGGTTACATCATGGTCATCAAACATCATTAAGGTAGATACATTGGCAAACAATCGCTCTACCTCTGCTAAACCTTGTGCATAGTCAATTAATGCGGTTTTTTCTGCATTAAATAGCGTTTGATTTTTTTCGTTACCACCTGAGTAACTTAAGTTATTTAGGTTAATGTATTGCCATGCTTGGCTACTAAAATTGAGTAAATACAGCGCTACGAACTCTTCAAAATGAATCAGGTGGTTATACGCTTTTACACTAGAAAAATGCGGTTCGTCTTTTTTTAACCAATAGCCAATACCTAGTTTTGAGCGGTTTTTCCATGAGGTAGTTGGCAACAAGTAATGGCGACCATACAACTGTTCTGCAATGTCAGCGGGTAAATCTAAATCAAGTGGCTGCTCTTTATAAATACCTAAGTGCTTAATTAGCTGATGTATCGCTAGTAGCATAGGGCCAGCTACATCGTCGGCATAAATTTGATCGCCCGAAAGCAATAATAACTGTGCCCCCTGCTGTTCATTACTTCGCTGAACGGCTTGCCAATGGCTTGAACTTACTAGGCTGTCTTTTGCAGGATGATGCGCATTGCGGCACGAACCATGTAATATTTGTGTTAGTTTTTTGGGGATCACAAATTCAGGTAATGGCTGATTGTTAAAGCTAAATGCTGATAAATCAACAGGGCTGTCATCAAAAAATAGTTGGTATGGTATTAAGGTATCGCGCGGGAACTGACTGTTTATAGGTTTAATTACCACAAACTGTAAGAATAAATGCTCTCCTAACCTTATGGTGTCTTGCTCGCTATAGCACTCGTAGTCAATTAACTCTATACGGCAATTTACTGGCTTTGAAGTAGCAAACTGAATACATACTGCGGTTTTTTCTGCTCGGCGCACCATGGGCCCCATAAGTAACAGTGGGTGTTGCACCGAGAGAGTCGTCATGAGGTTAGCCTTTAGCTGCTAATTTAAATAAAGAGTAAAAGTTATCAGTGGTGGCTTTTGCCAACTCGTTAAAGCTAATGCCTTTGAGCTCACTAATGTAATAAGCAACGTCTTCAACATACGCTGGCTGATTAGTTTTACCACGATATGGTACTGGCGCTAAGTAAGGCGAGTCGGTTTCAATAAGCAGTCGGTCGAGTGGAATTTGTTTTACTACTTCTTTAAGCTCTACCGCATTTTTAAAAGTCACAATGCCTGAAATAGAAATATAAAAACCCATATCAATGGCTTTTTTGGCCATATCCCAATCTTCAGTGAAACAGTGCAATACTCCACCGCAATTTTCTGCTTTGTGCTCACGCATTAAATTAATGGTATCGGCACGGGCATCACGGGTATGAATAATAAGTGGCTTTTGTAATTCATTAGCTACCTCAATATGGCCAACAAAACTCGCTTGTTGCACTGCATGGGTGTCTTTTGCGTAATAATAATCGAGCCCAGTTTCGCCAATCGCCACTACTTTGTCGTGTGAGGCTAAATCAATTAATTGCTGTTTATTGAGTGCGTCTTTTTGATCAAGCGGGTGCACACCACATGACGCAGAAACGTCGTTGTAATGTTTTATTTGCTCTAGCATATTGGGGAACTGATCAAGTGTGACGCTGACACATAAAAAATGTTCTACTTTTTTAGCGCGAGCGTTATCAAGTACTTGGTCTAGGTTTAAATCGAGTTTATCAAAATCAAGACGGTCTAAATGGCAATGAGAATCTACAATCAAAATAAGGCCTGTTTTTACTACATGGTATAAGTTGGATTGCCGGAGTTTAACATAGTCCCCAGCAGTTTTTCGATCTTCGCGTTTAGATTGGTTTTGTCATCTAAAAAGCTAATGCCGATCCCCGGTGGATTTGAGCTCTGAGCGCCTTGTGGAGTGACCCACGTAACCTTTCCGGTAACCACGTCATCTTCTAGCGCATCAGGCAAGGTAACGCGTAAGGCAAGTGAATATCCTGGTTCATAACGCATATTAGTGCGTACAAATAACCCACCTTTTTTTAAAAAAGGCATGTAACAGCGATATAGTTCGTCAAGGTCGTCTATATCTACTAATAGCTCTTGCATATCTAGTCCTTTTTATTGGTTACGTAATATGTACGCTAGTCGTGATACCGCAAGCGGTAAATTTAGCCCAAGTATTTGTATATTATTCTGTAAAAAATCATTCAGCGCTTGCTGAGCTACTTGGTAAGAGTCAAAACTCATACCATTTAAAAGCTGTTGTTTAAGCTGCTCACTTAAAAATAAAGTGAAAATACGAACAAGCTCAGGCTGTTTATTTATTATATCGACTAACGCATTGAAATTATGGCTTTGTTTAAACTCAGTTGCAAATTTATAAAGCGTATCAATATTTTCTAGCTGATTTTGCTGTTGCCACTGCTTTACTTGTAGTGGTTGGCTATAAAATAACGACAACCAGGTATAGTTAGGCACATCCAAACTACTTAACCATTGTTGTGCTAATTGGTTATTAGTTACTTTAACCTCGGTTTTAGCACAACGGCTTAAAATAGTCGCTGGTAACTGCGCCACTTGGCTGGTAGTCAAAATTAAAAACCGGCTATTACTTGGCTCTTCAAGGGTTTTTAATAACGCATTAGCCGCTGCGGTGGTCATTTTTTCGCAGTTTTCGATAATTGCCACTTTATTGCCATTTTGCGCCGCAGACTGATGCATAAAATCGCTTATGCCGCGAATATCATCAACACCTATGCTTTGCCCTTCCACTTGGGTAATGCGCTTGTCTGGGTGTGTACCCGCTAAGTTTAATGAACAACTTTTACATTGCCCACAAGGGCTTAACACACTATTTGGACTACTTAACTGTGCTTGGGTGTTTTGGCATAACAAACTATTTGCTAGTTGCTCACTTAGCTCAAATTTGCCAACCCCAATAGGCCCGCAAAACAGCTGCGCATGATGAAAACGCTGCGCTTTATAGCTCTGAGTTAAGCGTTGCTCTACCTCATTAAGCCACGGCAATGCCATATTATTTTAACCCTGAAAAAAACGTGCGTAGTACATTGGTAATATCACGATGCACTTTATCAATGCTTTGGTTGGCATCGACTGTTTTTATGCTGTCGTCATCATTTGCAAGCTCAATGTAACGCATACGGGTGCGTTGAAAAAACTCAATGGCTTCTTGCTCAATTCTGTCTAACTGGCCGCGACCTTTAGCACGTTCAAGGCCAATAACAGGGTCTATATCTAAGTAAATAGTTAAATCGGGTTTTAAACCTTTTAACACCATAGACGATAACGACGCTAACGTGTTTGCACTAATTCCTCGCCCGCCACCTTGATACGCCTGTGACGATAAATCGTGACGATCAGCTAATACCCACTGCCCTTGCTCTAGTGCCGGATTGATCACATTATGCATTAGCTGTGAACGCGCGGCATACATAATTAGCAGCTCGGTTTCAAAAGCTATTTCTTCTTGGTGCTCTGCTTTTACTAAGGTACGTAACGATTCAGCCAGAGGCGTGCCACCGGGTTCGCGTACATTAATAAAGTCAACATGGTGATGATTTAAAAAGTCTTGGCACAGGGCTATAGCGGTTGATTTACCCGCGCCTTCTAGGCCTTCTATAACTATAAATTTTGGTTTCATAAATACTAATTCTTTTTATTTAAAATATACCGGTTAACCGCCGCATTATGTTGTTTTAATGTGGTTGAAAACTGATGACTACCATCGCCTTTGGCTACAAAATAAACATACTCGCTCTTAGGCGGGTTTACTGCCGCTAAAATGGCTTCTTTGGAGGGCATGGCAATCGGTGTGGGCGGTAATCCGTTAATACGATAGGTATTATACGGGGTGTAATTTCTCAAGTCTTTACGTTTAATATCGCCATCAAAATCTTCGCCTAGTCCATATATTACGGTAGGATCGGTTTGTAAGCGCATATTGGTATTTAAGCGGTTAATAAACGCCGAAGCAATTAACGGACGTTCGCTGGCAAGCGCGGTTTCTTTTTCGATTATTGAAGCCATGATCAGTGCTTCATAGGCGGTGTCGTAAGGTAAATCACTTGCCCGTTGCTGCCATGCATCTGCCAGTGTTTGCTGCATTTTTTGCGCAGCACGTTTTAATAAACTACTCGCATTATCGTTACTATGATAATGATAGGTATCAGGAAATAGCCACCCTTCAAGATGAGTTTGTTTGCCTATTATTTGTTCACCAAGTTGTTCGAGTTTTAAATCGTTTTGTAAATGTGATGCCGTACTTAGTGCATTTAATATATCTCTAAGTGCTTGGCCTTCAATGATGGTAAAACTAAAACTGACTTGCTCGCCTTGGTTTATTTTTTTTATATTGTTGATCACGCTATCCGCGCTTAACTCGTACAAACCCGCTTTTAAGTCAGTTAAGGTAGGGTCTAGTTTAGCTAATATTTGAAACCGCCAGCAGTCTTCTAGCCATTGTTGTTGCTGCCATTGACGGCACAACTTATTAAAGCCGGTGCCTTTTTTAACTTCAAATTGAGTGCTCTGTGCTACCTTTAATGGTGTTTCAATGGTTGCTTGTAATTGCTGGTAACCAATCACTGAGCTAAAAAAAGCCAGTAGTAATACTGATAATATAACTTTTAACACTAAGCCTCCTTGGCTAGTAACTCGTTTAGTAATGATTGGCTATGCACAATATCAAAACAGTGCTCGTCTATACTTTTTACGGGCACAATTTTCATTAAGCTGTTACAGATAAATACGGCGTCTGCTTGGGTAAGCTCATCAACGCTAACAGTTTTAAACTCAACCACTAATTTATCACATAAAGATTGCAGAAAAACACCTTTAATGCCGCATTCATCCAGCCTTGGGCTAAATATTTTATGATTTTTAATTGCAAAAATATTAGCCGCGGAGGTTTCTATTACATTGTTGTTGTAATCAAGCACTAGCGCATCATCGCTGTGTTGGGTTTGTAGGGCATTTTTGACCAGTACTTGTTCAAGCCTATTTAAGGTTTTTAGCCCAGCTAAATGAGGTTGAACAGCCAACTTAATCGGGCTAATAGCTAAGCTAATTCCCGAATCTGTTAAGCTGTTGTAATGATCTGGATAAGGTAAAACACTCACAATAATGTTTAAATTGCATTCACTCGGTGGCGCATAGCCTCGCCCGCCCTCGCCTCGTGTTATCACGATTTTAAGGACCGCTTGAGGATGTGATGCTATTTGCTGAGTGATCTGCGACTCTAGTGCATTAAACTCAAGTGCAGGAAAGCCCAAACGCTGCGCACATTCAATTAAACGTGCTTTATGATAAGCCCAATGCTCAACTTGTCCATCAGTAACCATTGCGGTGGTAAAAAAGCCATCGCCATAATTTAAGCCCCTATCACGGGTGCTTATACTACTGGTTTCACTTGCTGTTATTATTGTTTGCATATTTTTTTACACATAAAAAAACCCAGTTAAACAACTGGGTTCTTATTCTCATTCGTTGTTAAAAAAGATTATACCTTTTTAAACAGTAACGAGCCATTAGTACCACCAAACCCAAATGAGTTACACAAAGCGTAATCAAGTTTAGCGTCACGTGCTGTATGCGGTACGTAATCTAAATCACAGCCTTCGTCTGGGTTATCTAAGTTAATTGTTGGCGTCACTTTTTGCTCGGTCAACGATAAAATAGACACTATAGACTCAACAGAGCCTGCCGCTCCGAGTAAGTGGCCCATCATAGATTTTGATGAACTTACCATCACATCTTTAGCTGAATCACCAAAAATGGTTTTAACCGCTGATGTTTCGGCTTTGTCACCCGCATGAGTAGACGTACCATGTGCGTTGATGTAACCAACTTGCTCTGCATTTACTTGCGCATCGTTTAATGCGTTTTCCATTGCCAGAGCTGCACCTGCGCCATCTTCTGGTGGTGATGTCATGTGGTAAGCATCACCACTCATGCCAAAACCAACAAGCTCTGCATAAATTTTAGCGCCACGTGCTTTAGCGTGTTCGTATTCTTCAACAACCACCACACCGGCACCATCAGAAAGCACAAAACCATCACGATCTTTATCCCACGGGCGAGACGCTGCTTGTGGATCGTCATTACGCGTTGAAAGCGCACGTGCGGCGTTAAAACCACCCATTCCAATTGGCGTACACGCTTTTTCTGCACCACCGGCAACCATTGCATCGGCATCGCCGTAGGCAATCATACGTGCGGCGTGACCAATGTTGTGCAGGCCTGTAGTACATGCCGTTACAATTGAAATATTAGGACCACGGAGGCCATGCATTATCGATAAATGACCCGAGATCATATTAATAATGGTAGACGGTACATAAAACGGCGATAACTTACGTGGGCCGCTGTTTAATAATTTTACGTGGTTTTCTTCAATAAGGGTTAAGCCACCAATGCCTGAACCCACCGCTACACCAATGCGTGATGCGTTTTGTTCAGTAACTTCGAGGCCAGAATCTTGAAAAGCTTGAACACCCGCTGCAATGCCATACTGGATAAATAAATCCATTTTTTTAGCATCTTTTGGTGACATGTAAGCCGATGCATCAAAATCATTGATTAAACCAGCGAAGTGAGTACCAAATTTTGATGTATCAAAGTGGGTAATATTTTGAATACCACTTTTAGCATCTAATAAGCCTTGCCAGGTTGATTGAACATCATTGCCTAGCGGCGTCAACATTCCTAAGCCAGTTACGACGACACGACGTTTAGCCACGGTTTGCCTCCAATAAGGAATTATTATTATACCAATTAACTTAGCTCAGTTTATTTCAGCGCTAACGCTGTTGCTAGTTATGTTATTAGTATTGGGGATGATCATACCCAAGCTACCTCAAAGTGCGAGTCTCAAACCAATAACCAACGCTGAGCAATAACAATTTAATTGCTGATGATGAGTGAGGGTTTGGAATTGAATCATGGACTTTGAGGTGGTTTGGATATAAAGATTAAAGGCAGCGAATGCTGCCCTTAATTTGCGATTAATTACTCAGCGTGAGCTGTAACGTAATCGATTGCAGATTGTACTGTAGTGATCTTTTCAGCTTCTTCATCTGGGATCTCAGTATCGAACTCTTCTTCAAGAGCCATTACTAATTCAACAGTATCAAGAGAGTCTGCACCTAGGTCATCAACGAATGAAGCTTCGTTTTTAACTTCTTCTTCTTTAACACCTAGCTGTTCGATGATAATTTTCTTTACGCGTTCTTGGATATCGCTCATTCTTCTTTCCTTTATTAAAAACGCCAATGCGTTATTTTCAGATTGCGGCGTAGTTTACGTCCGATAATTCTCTGATTCAATCTTTTGACCATAAATAATTTGCTGGTCAAACCTCTTGAGTGTTTATTTTATCTTTTATCGCTTATTTTCACAGCGATTTCAAGTATGTTTAAAGCAAGTTTGCGAAAAATTCAATATTTTTTAGCAAACCCGCATGCAATTTATAGTTTATTTAATTCGCATTGCGAACTTAAACCATGTACATCGCACCATTTACATGCAAAGTTTCACCTGATACATACGCAGCGGCGTCAGATGCTAAATAACATACTGCAGCTGCAATCTCATCTGGCTGACCTAAACGACCCGCAGGTACGTTTGCAAGCGTTGCTGCTTTTTGCTCATCTGTCAAATCATCGGTCATGTCTGTTTGAATAAAACCAGGTGCTACCACGTTTACAGTAATACCACGAGAAGCTACTTCACGCGCTAGTGACTTAGAAAAACCGATAACACCCGCTTTAGCTGCTGCATAGTTGGCTTGGCCCGCATTACCCATAGTACCCACTACAGAGCCGATATTGATGATACGGCCGTTCTTTTTCTTCATCATAGGGCGAAGTACAGCCTTAGATAAACGGAAGATAGAACTTAAGTTGGTATCGATAATATCGTCCCACTCATTTTCTTTCATGCGCATTAATAAGTTATCGCGCGTAATACCTGCATTATTTACTAATACATCAATATCACCTAAATCGGCTTTAATTGCCGCTAATGTCGCCTCAATCGATGCAGGATCAGTTACGTTTAACGCATAGCCCTTACCGTTATCACCTAAGTAGTCACTAATTTTAGCTGCACCCGACTCGCTTGTTGCTGTGCCCGCTACTTTTGCACCTTGTGCTACTAATGTGTTTGCAATGGCCTTACCAATACCACGGCTAGCGCCAGTGATCAGGACAACTTTGCCCTCTAAAGAAAATAAATTACTCATTTTATATACTCTTATTTAGCTGAATCGATTGATGCAAGGTCGTTAACTGAACCACACACCATCGCTTTATCAATACGTTTTGCAAGCCCGGTTAGTACTTTACCAGGACCAAATTCATAACTTTGCGTTACACCTTGTGCAACCAGTGCTTGTACCGTTTCGGTCCAACGTACTGGACTATATAACTGGCGTACTAATGCCTCTTTAATTGCATCAGCTGAACCTTCTGCTTTTACATCAACATTATTGATTACATCACACTTAGGTGTATTAAATGTTAAAGCAGCTAAATCGGTGGCTAATTTCTCAGCAGCTGGTTTCATTAGTTCACAATGTGACGGTACGCTTACCGATAATGGCAGTGCACGTTTTGCTCCGGCTTCTTTACAAGCAAGAGAGGCTCTATCAACTGCATCTTTATGACCGGCAATAACCACTTGCCCTGGCGAGTTATAGTTTACTGGAGAAACCACTTCACCTTGTGCCGCTGCTGCACAAGCGGCTTTAATTTCATCGTCGCCTAAACCAATGATTGCGGCCATAGAACCTACACCAGCAGGTACGGCTTCTTGCATGTATAAACCGCGATTTTCAACCAGTTTTACGGCTTCGCTTAAACTGATCACATCGCTACATACTAAAGCTGAATACTCACCCAAGCTGTGACCTGCCATAACGACGTCTGCATCTGGGTTTGCAGCTAACCAATGACGATAAATAGCCACGCTTGCGGTTAATAGTGCAGGCTGAGTACGGTGTGTTTGATTTAGTTTTTCTTCTGGACCGTTAAGTACAAGGTCTGCTAGGTCGTAACCAAGTGCGGTTGAAGCTTCTGCAAATGTAGCTTTTACTATGTCAGAACTCGCTAATAGCTCTTGTAACATACCCACAGTTTGCGAGCCTTGACCTGGAAAAAGAAGTGCAATTTTTTGTGCCATAATTTGCTCTTTTAATTAAACAAAATAAATAATGTGTAACACGGCACGTTAACTGTTATTCAACCGCCGTGTCTTTAGAATGTGTTTTTTCGAAAATAGCAGCTATTTTATCTGGAAGTTGACGTTCTACTTCTTTCACTGCTTCGTCGATTGCGGCATGAAATGCTTTAGCTGAGGCATTTCCATGGCTTTTAACAACAATACCGCGCAATCCTACCAGAGAAGCGCCGTTATACTGGTCGGGGTTCACTCTTTTATAGAGTTTTTTTATGATTGGCGCCAACATAAACGCCATACACTTGTAAACGACGTGCTTTTCGAGGGCACGGGTAAACTTTTTCATGATAAGTTTAGCAATGCCTTCACAGGTTTTAAGTGCAACATTGCCAACAAAGCCTTCACAGACAATAACATCGGCCTTGCCAGAAAAAATATCACTGCCTTCACTGTAACCAATATAATTAATCAGCTCGCTTTGTTGCATTAATTGTGCGGCTTGCTTAATTTCTTCATGACCCTTTATATCTTCAGCACCAATATTTAATAAACTCACTTTAGGGTTATCGCAGCCAAGTGCTTGGCCTGCAACCACAGAGCCCATAATGCCAAACTGATACAGCATTTGCGCATCACAATGCACATTAGCGCCTAAGTCGAGTAAGTAAACGGGATTTTTACGTTCAGTAGGTACAGCAGAGATAAGTGCGGGACGTTTCACCCCTGGAAGCATTTTTAATACGTAATGCGCCATAAAAAATAGCGCCCCTGTATTGCCAGAGCTAACACAGGCTTGCGCTTCACCCGATTTAACTAAATCAAGGGCAACTCGCATGGAAGAATCTTTTTTTGAGCGTACAGCAACAGCGGGTTCGCAGGCATTGGTAACAACATCGTTACAATGGCGAATTATTAATCTAGGATGAGAAAGTGAATCGAGTGATTCTAATTGTTTAGCTATTACTTGCTCGTTGCCACATAAAATGAGTTTTAAGTTGGCATTAGCATTTACCGCACGAACGGCTGCGGGGATAGATGAACGGGGGCCATAATCGCCCCCCATCATATCTAACGCTATGGTTAGATTAGTCAGCATATAAGCAATCTCTTAGTTAGAAATTACTTGAACGCCTTTGTAGTAACCATCTGCAGTCACATGATGACGACGATGAGTCTCACCAGATGTTTGGTCTACAGTTAAAGTTGGACCACTGATCGCATCGTGTGAACGGCGCATGCCGCGTCTTGCACGAGACTTTTTGCTTTTTTGTACAGCCATAGTCTTCTCCTAAGAATCTTTCTTAAGTTGTTTCAAAATATCAAATGGATTTGGTTTATCATCTTCCGCCTTTAAAACACCAAAGCTGGCAGGCTCTGCTGTATAACTGCATGAAGCTTCGTTGTGGGTAGGCACTAATGGCACTGCTAAAATAAGCTCGTCTTCGATTAACTCAAATACGTCTATTTCACCATTTTCATCAAGTGCTACTTCGTCGTAGCTTTCTGGAAGATCATCTGACTCTGCATCCAAACCGACTGGCGAATACACAAAGTCTTGATCCAAATCCAACCCTAAATCACCATTACAACGTTGACAAGTGACAGTTACGTGTGTGGACAAATTGCCACTAATCACAACTAAACCTTGCTCATCGTTTTTGCAATGAATTTTTACCGCTATTTCACCTACTTCTTCCTGGATAACCCCTCGTAAACGAGGAAGTTTCTCAAGCGGTACAACGCCGTCATACTTTAAACGATGCTGAGCTGCTTTGCCCGGATGAAGGGTGATGGGAATTTTCACCTTTTGCATAGGGGCTGCATCATATAGATAGTTAGTAAGTTAGTCAAAGTAAAAAACCAATTTTACGTTGTTTTTCACGTGTTTTACTCACGGATCTGATTTATCCTAACTCAATCTGATTTACGTTAGGAAAACATGCCATGAAGCACTCCCTTATATTAGCCTCAAGCTCGCCATTTAGGCAGTCTTTATTACAAAAATTTAATCTGCCGTTTGAAACTTTTTCGCCGGATGTTGACGAAACGCCGCATAAAAACGAAACACCAAGCACGCTTGTTAAGCGCCTCAGTGAATTAAAAGCGGCTGCAGCCATCGATCATTTTGACCAAGGCCTCGCGATTGGCTCCGATCAGGTTGCTGTATTTGATGGTCAAATATTAGGTAAGCCGCACAATAAAGAAAACGCTATCAAGCAATTGAGCTTATTTAGCGGGCAAACGGTCACTTTTTTAACTAGCTTGTGTCTGTACGATGTACATACTAAACAAAGCAAAACTATTGTTGAGCCCTTTAATGTGACCTTTAAAACGTTAACAACGGCGCAAATAAGCGCTTATTGCGATGCAGAGCAACCTTATAACTGTGCAGGTAGTTTTAAAAGTGAAGGCTTGGGTATTTGTTTATTTGAAAAGCTCAGTGGTGATGATCCAAATAGTTTAATTGGTTTACCACTCATTAAACTCAGCCAATTACTGGCTGAGTTTGGTGTTGATGTATTAGCAGCGCAAACTAACTGATTAGCCGAGTAATATATTTTGCAACTGCTGATAGTTGTCAGCGGTTGCAATCGGGGTTAACTCGTTTAATTGCGCTGCGTCGTGCACACCCATGGTTACCCCTATTCTATCCATACCTGCGGCTTTTGCCATTGCCATATCTATTTGCGTGTCGCCTATCATTAGCGCTTCATCAACACTTACCCCTAGCTCTTCAAGCAATTGATAAAGCATATCGGGAGCGGGTTTTGATTTAGCGTCGTCACTGGTTCGCGTAGCACTAAAAAAGTGACGCAACTGGCTTTCATCTAGAAGGCGTTCCAGTCCTACTCGGCTTTTACCTGTGGCAACCGCCAATATTATGCCTTGATTTTTTAACTCAGTGAGTACCTGTGCAACGTGATCAAACACCGGTGTTGGGGTGGTATCAAGTGCATATTGCTGTTTATAACCTGCAATAAGCGTTTCGTGATGTTCGCTGTGATCAGGAAACAAGGTTGCGATTGCGTTTTCAAGCGATAAACCAATAATATTTTTACTAGCGGTATCGCTTGGCGGCTCAATATTATGTGATTGGGCACTTTTGCGAATGCAATTAACGATTTTGCTAATTGAATCCATAATGGTGCCATCCCAATCAAAAATCACCAGCTTGTAATGTTTTATTGGGGTTACGATCACGCCTTTGCTGCTCTAAGTTTTACTAAACAGCTTGATAGTGCTTTATCCAGCGGTGCTTCTACTCGCATAGTGGTTTCGTTTTTAGGATGGTAAAAGCTTAAATCATGCGCGTGTAGAAATAAGCGGTTTAAACCGCGTTTACGCATTGACTCATCAAATCCTTGGTCGCCGTACTTATCATCACAGGCAATAGCATGGCCTTGACACTGAGTATGCACACGAATTTGGTGAGTACGACCGGTTACAGGGGATGCTTGTACTAATGAGCAATCGTTAAAACGTTCAAGCACTTTAAAACGGGTATGCGACGGTTTGCCCTCGGTATTATCAACACGTACTACGCGCTCACCCGATTTTAGGGTATTTTTACGCAAACCTTCCGTTACATTTTTTGTTTTAGAGTCCCATTGGCCTTCTACCAATGCCCAGTAATTTTTTTCCATGGTTTTTTCGCGTAATTGCTCATGCAAAGCGGTCAGCACTGAGCGGCGCTTAGCAATGAGTAAACAACCTGAGGTATCGCGGTCTAAACGATGCACAAGCTCTAGGCTGCGCTCTTCTGGGCGTAAAACACGTAATGCTTCAATAAGCCCGTAGCTTAAGCCACTTCCGCCATGCACAGCCATACCTGATGGCTTGTTAATAACAATCAGGTATTTATCTTCAAATAATATATCGTCTTCGAGGCGCGTTACTTTATCGAGTTTTGATGGTACAAACTCTTCACGCTCTGACACTCTAATTGGCGGTATACGAATAACGTCGTCTAGCTGCAATTTATACACAGGTTTGATGCGTTTTTTATTAACACGCACCTCACCTTTACGAAGAATTTTATAAATTGCGCTTTTAGGCACCCCTTTTAAATGGGTAATAAGAAAGTTATCAATACGCTGACCTAGGTGGTCTTCGTTGATCGTGACAAAAGATACTTGTAAGCCGGTTTTTTCTGACATTGCCTAATCACTGATTTAAGTAAAATAATTTAGTTGCTAACACGGTTATAATAGTGGGATAATCAGCAGCGCAAATATTTAGTATTTGCAAATAACAACGGTGCTTTTTAACACAACAAAACATTCGTGATGCACATTCTGGGTAACCGATCATACAGATCCGAGTTAAGTTTTCCAAAGCTTTTATACATACCCAGTCAACACGTGCGCACAACTAACGGCAATGCGCGTAATATATTGCTGGTTAAGTTTGAACATGAATTGATTTTTAATGTGATAGTAAAAGCAATGAACAGATAATTTGTCTGATAGTGACGGCGTAAAAAACACGCCGTTCAGAATTCGCTCAAATATTGTAGTAGTACCGTACAGCAGCTTATTTAGAACTAAAAAAATCTAATAAATAAGCGTTCATTAACATCGGTAGCGATTTTTGCTCATAAAATAGATAACGGTAGTTTTAAAAACGAAACTATGGTTTGAACCTAAAGAGCCCTACGCACCTAATATGAATGCATTTAATAAGATTGATATGACAGGCCAACTTCTGGATAAAATGAGTATTGAGCTAAACAGCCGACACATTTGAATCCCTTTAGAATTTAATAGCGTGATAACACCCTATTGTTTGCCGGCATTTAAAATACTGCGTACCAAAATACAGAGCCGTTCCGTTAAAGACCCAGTCGTGAGGCTGCACATTCTAAAAATAGGAACACCTGAACAGGCGAGAAAAACATCGTCATGTCAGCGACACAAACTAGTAGAGTAACATTATGAAACGTATGCTAATCAATGCAACGCAGCAAGAAGAAATGCGCGTAGCACTGGTTGACGGCCAGCGCCTATATGATTTAGATATAGAAAGCCCAGGTCACGAACAGAAAAAAGCCAATATTTATAAAGGCAAAATCACACGCATTGAACCATCTTTAGAAGCAGCATTTGTTGATTACGGTGCTGATCGTCATGGTTTCCTTCCATTAAAAGAAATTGCTCGCACTTACTTCCCGCAAGGTTACACCTTTCATGGTCGTCCGAATATTCGCGACGTGATCAAAGAAGGTCAAGAAGTAATAGTACAAGTTGATAAAGAAGAGCGTGGCCAAAAAGGTGCTGCACTCACAACCTTTATCAGCGTTGCCGGCAGCTACTTAGTGCTTATGCCTAATAACCCTCGCGCTGGCGGTATTTCTCGCCGTATCGAAGGTGATGAGCGTACTGAACTTAAAGAGTCGCTTAGCCGTTTAGAACTACCTAAAGGTATGGGCTTGATTGTACGTACTGCGGGTGTTGGTAAATCGTTTGAAGAATTAAACTACGATTTAAAAGCATTATTAGTCCACTGGGAAGCCATTCAACAAGCGGCAGACAGTGCTAAAGCGCCATTTTTAATTCACCAAGAAAGCAACGTTATTTTCCGCGCCATTCGCGACTATTTACGTCGTGACATTGGCGAAATTTTAATTGATAAACCACGTGTTTTTGAAGAAGCTAAAGCGCACATTGAGCGTTTTCGTCCTGACTTTATGAGCCGCGTTAAGCTTTATCAAGGTGACACACCGTTATTTACGCATTACCAAATTGAAAGCCAAATTGAGTCTGCGTTCCAACGTGAAGTGCGTTTACCATCAGGTGGTTCAATTGTTATTGACCCTACTGAAGCACTTACGTCTATCGATATCAACTCGTCTAAAGCAACAAAAGGCGGCGATATTGAAGAAACAGCACTTAACACCAACTTAGAAGCAGCGGATGAAATTGCACGTCAACTTCGTTTACGTGACTTAGGTGGTTTAATTGTTATCGACTTTATTGATATGACTCCTCCTCGTCATCAACGTGAAGTAGAAAACCGCTTAAAAGATGCCGCTCGCCCAGATCGTGCCCGTGTACAAATTGGCAAAATTTCGCGCTTTGGTTTGCTTGAAATGTCGCGTCAGCGATTACGCCCTTCACTAGGTGAAGCAAGCCAAGGTGTTTGTCCACGTTGTAGTGGTCAAGGTACTATTCGTTCAAACGAGTCAATTGCACTATCAATTTTACGCTTGATTGAAGAAGAAGCGATTAAAGACAACACTGCACAAGTAAACGCACAAGTGCCTGTTGCCGTTGCCGCTTATTTATTAAATGAGCAGCGTCGTAGCGTTCACCGCATTGAAAAGCATCATAAATGTGATGTAGTGATTATTCCTAATCAACACATGGAAACACCACATTACGAAGTTATGCGTTTACGTAAAGACGAAACACTTGAAACAGTAAGTTATGAGCAAGTTGTTGCGCCTGAGCCTGAAGCATTTGAAATGTCTAAATCGCCTGCAGCACCTGTACGTGAAGAGCCGAAGCTTAAAGGTGTCGTTATGCCTTCTAGCCCTGCTCCACAAGCAGCAGCAAAAGCAGCACCGGTAGTAGAAGCAAAAGCTGAAATTGGCTTATTTACTGCACTTGGTAAATGGATTAAGTCGTTATTTGCAAGTGAAAGTGAGCAAACAACACAAGAGTCTACAGATAAGAAATCTCAAGAGCGTGCCAATAACAACCGTGGCAATGATAATCGTCGTCGAAACAACAACCAACGTCGTCGCAATAATAACCCACGTAATAAACCACGCAACGAACGTAATACAGAGTCTGAAACTAAAAATGAGTCAGCACCTGTAAATGATACGCCAGAAAAGAATGAGAACCGCAATAAGCGCCGTCGTAATTCAAATACGCGTAAACGTCCTGAGCATAAAACAGAAGATAAAACGCAAGTAAAAGCAGAGGCAACTCAAAAAGCTGATACTGCACCTAAATCTGATAAGAATGCAGAGCCAAAAGAGCAAAAGCCTAAAGTACGTCGTCAACGTCGTAATTTACGCAAAAAAGTTCGCGTACAAGACGAAAGTGCTGAGCAAGTTCAAACAATAGAACAACCTGTTGAGCAACCTGTGGTGAAAGAAGAAAAGCCACAAGTGAAAGAGCAAGCACCTGTTGTTGAAAAGCAAACGCCTGTATCAGATGAAAAAGCACCTGCACCTGCTAAAGAACAAGCAGAAGCTGTTGTTGATTCAAACGATAACGCAGTATCACAAGATGAAGAACAAGAGCAAACACGCACTCGTTCACGTCGTTCACCACGTCATCTTCGTGCATCAGGTCAGCGTCGTCGTCGCCCTGAAGGTGAAAACGCGCAAGAAAAGTCTGATGAAGCGCCTGCGTTTGTACCCGTTGCTGATCAAGCTGCAGCTGAATATGAAGCAGAGCTAAAAGCAAAAGCACATAAAACGGCCGTTGATGCCTCTGATGCAGTTGAGCAAAACATTGTTGAAGAAGAATTAGCGAAAACTGAAGAACCAGTAAAAACTGCAGAGCCAGTAAAAACTGAAGAACCAGTAAAAACTGAAGAACCAGTAAA
>NZ_PNDH01000056.1:0-48465 GCF_005887175.1 Pseudoalteromonas sp. S1612
GTCACAAAAAGCAATGTACTTCCTTCTTGTTGAGATTGATTATCAGTTAGATCTAAATAACTGTCAATACCCAAATGCAAATAATTCTTATTTTAATTTTTTGTTCATTTATAGCACTAAAGTAAGGGCTGATTTTTGCTGCATTTCTCCTTATGCTAAGTTAAGTATTATAAAAATAATAACAAGAACAAAAATATGTTTTCTATTTGGTTTATTAGCCTTATTGCCGTGGTGTACCTAGGAGTATTATTTGCAGTTGCGGGGTGGGCAGATAGGCGAAAGGTGCTGCCATTTAAAGGCATGATTTATGGTCTGTCATTAGGTGTATATTGTACCTCATGGGCTTTTTATGGCACAACTGCGCAAGCCGCAAGTAATGGTTGGTGGTTAGCACCAACTTATGCCGGCACTATTATATTATTTATTTTTGGCTGGCAATTGTATTGCCGTATTGCACATATTTGTCGACAACAAAAACTCACGTCATTGGCTGATTTTATTGCTACGCGATATGGGCAGTCGTCAAGTCTGTCAGGGCTGATCTCACTTATTTCAGTAATAGCGATTGTGCCGTATATTTCTCTTCAGCTAAGTGCAACTGCGCAGAGCATCAACTTAGTCACCGACCGAGCCCCTACTCAAAGTAACCAAGTGTGGGCTGATAGTACGTTTTATATCACTTTATTACTGGCTTTATTTGCGATTTTATTTGGTGCCCGAAGGCTTAAACCTAGCGAGCATAACCCTGGACTAATCGCCAGTATTGCCTTTGAATCAATAGTAAAGTTACTGGCTTTCATTGGGGTGGGTTTATATGTCTGTTTTGTTTTATTTGATAGCCCAGTTGCGCTCTACGAGCAAGCACTAGCGCTAAATATACCTAATCAAGTTGCGGCAACTCAAAGCCCTGTTTATGTATATGTTGCGCATACTTTTTTAGGGATACTGGCAACGTTATGTTTACCACGCCAGTTTCATATGAGCTTTATTGAAAATAACAATAATAATGAACTGGCTACCGCTCGGTGGTTATTTCCGCTTTATTTATTGGCCATTAATTTATTTATATTACCCATTGCTTATGCGGGGCTGGTTTACTTTAACGGCAATAGTGTAGGTCAAGATACCTTTGTATTAGCGTTGCCAATGGCGGCAGACAATAGCGGGGTAACCTTACTTGCCTTTTTAGGTGGCTTTTCGGCGGCTACCAGTATGGTAATCGTCTCGTCAATTGTGTTGTCGGTGATGATCACTAACGATTTTATCAATCAGTTTATCTTACGTCGTTCACAGTTAACTTCAAGTAGCCGAGGGCTAGATAAAAATCACTTGCTGCATGCGCGTAAAATAGTGATTGTGCTGATATTGTTACTTAGTTATTTCACTCATAGAGTGCTTGCAGAAACTACCACGCTAGCCAGTGTTGGGCTAATGTCGTTTACCTTGGTGGCACAATTTGCTCCTGCGATGATCATTGGTTTGTGGTGGCGACACGCATCGTGTCGTGGTGCACAGTTTGGGATTTTAAGCGGCTTTGTTATTTGGGGGTACACTCTATTACTACCGAACTTGGCTAGTGGCTTAGGCAGCCAAAGCAGTTGGTTAGTTGAAGGGCCGTGGAATATTAAGTGGTTGGCTCCAACTGATTTATTTTCATTGGGTTTAGAAAGTATAAGCCAATCATTACTATTGTCGTTAGGGGTTAATACACTAGTGTATTTGCTTGTACCACTATTTAGCCGTGCAACGCTTGCTGAGCGTCTGCAAAGCAATAAGTTTATTTCACAATTAAACGACTCGCGATTAAACACTGCATTACAGCCACTCAATTATGAAGACCTAGGTGCATTATTACAGCGTTTTGCTGAAAAAGACGCGAGCCACTCTTTAGTGCAGCAGTATTTCCCACATGAAAAAAGCCAATGGAAGCGGATTGCTAATGTTGAGCTTGAGTTATTAGTTGAGCGTGAAATGTCAGCGGTTATTGGTGGCGCATCAGCACGGCTAATTTTAGATGTAGCGAAAAATGAGCAGCGTCAGCCTTTAGAACAAGTCGCCGAGTTTGTAGATGAAGCTAGCCAAGTACTTAAATTTAATCGTGATTTGCTGCAATCTACCATTGAAAATATTCAGCAAGGCATTAGCGTAGTTGATAGGGAACTTCGTTTGGTAGCCTGGAATCAAGGTTATAAGCAGATGTTTAATTATCCTGAAAGTGCTTTGTATATAGGCCGACCTGTTGCCGATATTATTCGCTTTAACGCTGAGCGAGGCTTATTTCGTGGTGAGGATATTAATACTGAAGTTGATAAGCGTTTAGCGTATTTAAAGCAAGGTAGTGCTTATAAATATCAGCGTGCTCACAACGATGGGCGAGTATTTGAAATGCAAGGTAACCCTTTACCTGGCGGTGGATTTGTAACGACCTATACCGACATAAGTGAATTTGTAAAACAACAAAAAGCGCTAACACAAGCTAATTTAAGTCTTGAAGAACAAGTGGCTACGCGAACTGCGGCATTAACACAGGCTAACCAAGCGCTTTCTAAAGCTAAGCAAGTAGCAGAGCAAGCAACAGTAAGTAAAACGCGTTTTTTTGCCGCAGCGAGTCACGATTTATTGCAGCCATTTAATGCAGCAAGTTTGTTTTGCTCGCTGATGAACGAAAAAGCTCAAGATACTGAGCTTAAAGAGCTAGCCATGAATATTAAAAATTCATTAGGCAGTGCGGAAGAGTTACTTACAAGTATTTTGGAATTAACTAAGCTCGATTCGGGCTCGTTTAAAGTACAGCTAACGGAATTTAATGTGAGTAGTTTAATAGAGCCATTGCGTAATGATTATTTAGCTCTTGCTCAAGAAAAAGGCCTCAGCTTTGTTGTTGAGTCGTGTGAAGCGCGAATTTACACAGATAAAGCATTACTTAAGCGTGTACTAAGAAACTTACTAAGTAATGCGATTCGCTACACTGAGCACGGTGAAGTACGCTTAAGAGTCTTACTTGATGAACGCCATGTGTCGTTTGTGATTGAAGACACAGGCATAGGTATTGCCACTAGTGATCAGCAGAGTATTTATCAGGAATTTAAACAATTGGGTGAAAAACCCAATGCTGAAGGACTTGGTTTAGGGTTGTCGATCACCAAACGAATTTGTGACTTACTCGGGATCCCGTTAGTAATGGGGTCGCAACTTAATCAAGGCACCCAATTTACTTTAACCATGCCATGCAAACCTAGTTTAAAAACACCAGCCACTGCGCATGTACCTGCCAATTCAGAAACTGAATTGGGTCGTTTATGTATTTGGCTTGTGGATAACGATCGTAATGTACTTGAAGCGCTGAAACAATTGCTTGAAAACTGGGGGTGTGAAATTGCCACCGCCACTAACTTAATTGAACTTGAGCAACTCAAAGCAGAAAATACACTACCACAGCTACTTATTGTTGATTATCAGTTGGATGACGGTGTAACGGGTCTTGAGGTGATTGAACAAGCAGGATTAATGACGCTGCCTGCCATTGTTAATACTGCAAACCACGATGAGCAAATACGTGAGCGCGTACTCGATGCCGGTTATCCTTTATTGTACAAACCAGTTAAAGCACCGGCATTAAAAAGAATGATAAAACGACTTACTTAGAGACGTACACTATATTAGCTCGCCTCTAACTTACCAACTTGAGATAGCTGATTAAACAAAATGCCTGCTTGGGTACGGTTATACACATTCAGCTTTCGCAAAATGGCCGATACATGTTGTTTTATGGTGGTTTCTTGAATCGACATTTCAAAGGCAATTTGTTTGTTCAAAAGCCCGTCGGCTATCATCGCGAGTACACGGTATTGCTGTGGAGTGAGTTTTTCTAGGTTGCGGGCAAAATTGCTTTGTTCGTCATTAACAACCACATCAGTTAAGTCAATATCTGTTGGCAACCAAGAGTCTCCATTGAGTACATGTTCAATGGCTTCACTGATCACATCAAGGGATGATGACTTTGGAATATAGCCTGCAGCACCTAAGCTCATGGCTTGTTTTATGATAGTGGGGGTTTCGTTAGCCGATACCATAATAACTAATATATCAGGGTATTGATTTCTTAGTTGTGAGAGCGCTTGTAAACCATTGGCGCCAGGAATTGTTAAATCTAAAAATATCAGCTCTATCTCGGGGTGTGATTTTAATAAGCTAAACAACCCGTCGATATCGCTGGTTTCTTTTATATATTGTTCTGGTACGGAAGTCGCTGCTGCTTGACGTAGCGCACTTCTGAATAAAGGATGGTCATCAGCAATTATGGTATTCACAGCACAAGCCATTTCAAATAGTCTCCAATGCATTAAGTTATATGTGATTTTGCGATGTGAAACAAGGTTTGTCTGTGGGGATAAACAGGCAAACCCTAGGGTCTGTTCACCTTTCAAGATTGAATTTGCAGCAGTCTGTTTGATATTTAGGCAAGGTAGAGCCTATGTCATGTGGTTATTCCACATAAATAGGCAATAACGCAGCATCAATGCCAAACAGGCGCTGCCCTTCGGGTTCTTCCGAGGGGCGATTTACTCTTTGTTGCTCGGTTTTTACTTAGCCCACTAGGCTACAAACCTCGCGCCGCGATTAAAATAGCCCCTAGTTTGAACAAATTTCAATTCGCAAAGGTCAACAGGCCCTAGTGATATTAAATTTTAAAAACGATAGCCCACAGTGAGTGATATTGTGCGAGGGTCGCCGTAGTAACCAATCAAGGTATTATCGCCACCAAGACCCGGCGTGTATTTGCTAGTATCAGTTGGATCTGACGGATCAGGAGCCACGAACTGATAACCACCAATCATGTATTCTTCATCGGTTAGGTTTTTACCATAAATACCCGCAGTCCAATGGCCATCTGCGCTGTACCAAGTAACACCAATATTTAATAATCCGTAGGCCTCTTGTGTTAAGAGACTATCTTCTTCGAACAGTGCGTAATCACCACGGTGATAGTAATTACCATTTATAACGAAGTCGCCCATTTCTGTGTATAAACGATAGGTAGCACCTAAGTTGAAAGTTAGATCTGGGGTGTTTGAAACACTAAAACGGTCTGATTTATCAAATGTTTCACCGGTATCAGGGTTGGTATCAATTACATTTTCAAAACTACTGTCGATGTAACCTATTGACGCGTCGAAAGTTAGTGCATCGTTTGCAACATAGCTAAGTTCTAATTCAACGCCATCAGACTTAGACTCGCCAATATTACCTAAGCGCTGGTTTAAATCGGCGGCGCTGTCACCGGGTAATACCGATATGTACTGACGGTCTTTATGATCAAGTGTGAATACAGTTAAATTTGCGCGTAAATTATCATTCCATTCGCTTTTCATGCCTAACTCAATAGAGTCAACCACTTCGGGCCTTGCTGCAGGTTCTGCTGTTGTAGCTCGTGGATTAAATGTCCCTGACTTAAACCCTTGCGAGTAACTAGCAAAAAACATGATGTCGTTATTATATTGATATTCAACACCCGCACGAGGCGTAAAGCGTGACCAATCTTCGCTGTCATCTAGTACCGTAGGCACGAGTTGTCCTTCTGGGCGAACATAACCCGGGATCCAACCTGATTCAGGGTAAACAATGTCAAAAATAAGACCATTATTTACAACCGCTTTTTTGCTGTCTTTGGTATAGCGTGCACCAAGTGTCATTGACCATTTGTCATCAAAGTCATAACTACCTTGAATATAGGCTGCTTTGCTGGTGGAGTTGCTGCAACCGCTTACTTCACGCGTAAGCCCAGGGGCACCTAAACTTTGACCAAGCACACCTAATATTGCTTCAAACTGGCCACATGATTCGCCATCATAATAATAAAGCCCTGAGACCATTTTATAGTTATCGCCACTGTGATTTAGCTGCAACTCATGCGTGGTTTGTTCATCGTCATAAATGGCTGGAACATCAAAAATAGGTAAAGAGGTATTATCAAAGTCGATGTTAGTTGGTGAATAGCTCTCTCTTGTTGCTGCAACGTATTTAATACTCGTGTTTGCACTCACATCCCAACGAGCAGTTAAGCTCATACCTTCAAGCTCTACTTTGTTCCATGTAGGTAAACTAGTATAAGAGTCATACACGCTATCGGGTACAGGCGCATTCGTTAACAAGCTTGGAAGTAAGCGATACCCGCCTTTCGCGTTGGAGTCATCATCAGTTTTATCCCACGCAAAACGAAAGAATAAGTCATTGGTAGGGGTGTACTCTAACGTAACCCGTGCTGCGGTAACATCTTTGTTATAGTTTTCGCGGTCTTGATTATCAAGCGCTGACGTTAAAAATTCACCATAGCCATCACGGTTCAATGTGGCAAAACCAAAACCAACATAGAGTTTTTCGTCAATAAGCGGGAGCTGCCCAGTGACTTTTAAATCTTTTTGGCTGTAGCTGCCTACGGTGCCTTGAATATTTAGCGTTGCATCTCCGCTCATTTCTTTGGTGACATACTTTACTGCACCACCAATAGTGTTTTTGCCATATAGCGTACCTTGTGGGCCACGTAACACCTCAATTTGTTGTACATCAAGTAAGTCGAGCACGGCACCTTGCGGGCGGGCGATGTATACATCATCAATGTAAATACCTACGCCAGGTTCATAGCCCCAAAGCGGGTCTTGCTGACCTACACCGCGAATAAACGCAGTGATGGTAGAGTTAGTGCCTCGGCTTGATTGTAGCGTAGTGTTTGGTGAAAACTGCTGTACTTCAGTCATTACGCTGATGCCGTTTTCTGCTAATTCTTGTGCGCCAATTGAGGTTACGGCAACCGGAACTTCTTGTAAGTTTTCAACGGTTTTGCGAGCGGTTACTTCTATTCGCTCTAACTCTGCTTTTTTTACTTTAGGCGCTTGTTCAGCTGCCACACTTGTTGCACTTAATAAGGCGAGTGAAACAGCGAGTGTAACGGGTGTGATATTTTGTTTGAGCTTTATCATGGTGTGTTCCTGTTGTTATTAGTTGATTATTTGTTTGCTCATGTCACCTGCACTTAATGTAGAAGATAGTGTTAAAAAATGAATTAGTACCATAGTGCTATAAAAGCTTAACACCTTGACTTATATGATTTTTGTGTAAGTTTTATAACGTATAGTACCTTAGTGCTATGTCTTTATTTGCGTTGAGCGATAAAACTAACAACAGTTACTGCGATGTCACCTCATCTGGGTAATAACAATAATTATAGGAATGTCTATGCTGAGCATGATAGGGCTGTTAGGCGGTTTAATACTGCTAATAATTTTAACTTTGCGCGGGGTCAATTTATTTATTGCCGCGCCAATATGTGCATTGTTGGTGGCACTAACAAGCGGGATGGCTATATTCCCGGTGACTGCCGACAGTAATTTTATTAACGCGTACATGGATGGCTTTGCTGGATTTTTAAGCGCATGGTTTTTTATGTTTTTACTGGGCTCGTTGTTCGGTAAGTTTATGGAAGATACTGGTGCAGCAGATAGTGTAGCCAGTTACATTGTTGGCAAGTTAGGTATGAAGCATGCGGTGCTGGCGGTGGTGATTGCTTGTGCCGTGCTGACTTATGGCGGAGTCAGTGTATTTATTGTGGCGTTTTCGGTTTACCCGATGGCGCTCAGTTTATTTAAAGATGCCGATTTGCCGCGGCGCTTTATACCCGCAACATTAGCGTTTGGCTCAGTGACATTCACTATGACCTCTGCGGGCTCGCCTGAAATTCAAAATTGGATACCCGTAAAGCATTTAGGTACCTCACCCTATGCGGCATGGGAAGTAAGCTTAGTAGTGGCCATTTTTATGGCAACAGTCGGTTACTTTTGGCTAAATAAAATGATTAAAAAGGCGGTTGCCAAAGGTGAGCGTTTTGATGCTAGAGAAGACGACCCAATTATTTTAGAGCGTGAACGCCCTCATCCAATCACCGGCGTAATTCCTTTGCTGGTGGTGCTACTCTTATCATTTATGTTGCATGATGTTTTACAACAAACCGCACTAATTGTGGCGTTGCTTGGTGGTGTTTTAAGTATTGTGGTCATCAATTACAAGTATTTTCATAACATGGCAAATGCCATCAATATGGGTACCACTGGCGCCTTAGTTGCTATAGGTAACACTGCTGCTGTAGTAGGGTTTGGCGCAGTGGCTAAAGTATCACCGGCGTTTATTGCTGCTGTTGATGCTATGACTCATATGCCAGGTAATGAGTTAGTGGGGGCTGCTGTTGCCGTGAGCGTAATAGCCGGATTAACGGGTTCAGCATCCGGCGGGCAAGCGATTGCACTACCGCTTGTGGCTCCTGGATATTTGGATATGGGGGTTAATCCAGAGCAATTACACAGAGTGGTTGCTATTAGTTCTGGTGCATTAGACAGCCTGCCACATAATGGTTACGTGGTCACAACTATACGTGCCATTTGTAAAGAAACACATCAACGCGCTTATTGGCCATTAGCCGCATTGACGGTGGTTATCCCATTGGTTGGGGTGGCTCTTGCGCTGAGCTTATTCATCACTTTTTAAGGAATTGCAATGAGAATAATATTAATAATAGGGTTGCTGTTTTTATTTAGTAGTACGGTGTCTGGCGCTGATAAAGCAGAGCCGTTACTAGTAGAAAAACAACATTTCACCACTAAAAACTTCACAACGGTTTCAGGTACAACGTTGCCACAGGTTGATATTGGTTGGGAAAGTTATGGTGAGCTTAACAAAGCTAAAGATAATGTAATCTTGATCACTCATTATTTTTCAGGAACCTCTCATGCAGCAGGTAAATATTCAGCCGACGACGCCGCAGCAGGATACTGGGATGCGTTAATTGGCCCAGGAAAAGCCATAGATACTAACAAGTATTTTGTGATCAGCTCTGACACCTTAGTCAATGCCAACTGGCATGATGAAAATGTCATCACCACAGGCCCAGCGTCAACTAATCCCAAAACAGGTAAACCATATGGTTTAGATTTTCCTGTGGTTACGATTACTGACTTTGTGAATGTGCAAAAGCGTTTACTCGAAAGTCTAGGTATCACTAAGTTACATGCCGTGATGGGCGCATCAATGGGGTCGTTTCAAGCTCTTGAGTGGGCAACGCGTTACCCAGATAAAGTAGAGCGATTAATTCATGTGATTGGCGCTGCAAAAATGGATGCATGGACAGTCGCTGCCCTTGAAAAGTGGGCATTGCCAATTCGGTTAGATAAAAACTGGCAGCAAGGTAATTACTACGACAAGGAACGCCCATTAGATGGACTTGCCGCCACCATGCTTAATATTACCCAAGATGCGATGCACCCGATTATTTATAACGCTAGCTTCCCTGACTTTAACGTACTTGATGAAGGCGCGTTAAAAGACATTCGTACCTTGCCAAAATTAAGCCAAACACTGGCGCAAAGAGCCATGGCAAGAGCAAAAGCCCAAGATGCAAATCACGTATTGTATTTGGTACGGGCATCACAACTGTTTACTGCCGGTATGGAGCAAGACTTAAGTACAGCACTTAAAAAGGTCAGCGCTAAAACATTGTTATTACCTGCCACCAATGACCTACTTCTACGCCCTGAAAATATGCGAACCGTGTATGAGTCAATGAAGTCGCTGGGGAAAGACGTTCAGCTTTCTGAAATTGAAGGCGGTTGGGGACATTTGGATGGCATTTTTTCAATCTTGCCTAAAGCGCAGCTTATCAGTGAGTTTTTAGAGGAATAGCAGTATGAGTCAAAACGTTTTAATCACCGGTGCAGCTAGTGGAATAGGGTTTTATATTGCTGAGCAGTTAGCTCTTGCTGGGCATACTATTATTGTTACCGATCTTAATGAGCAACAGGCTCAACAAGCAGCGCAAAAAATAGTTAATCAGGGTGGTAACGCTCATGGTTACGCACTTAACGTTGCTGATAGCCAAGCGATTGAGGACTTTTTTAACACCTTTACGCAACCTATCGATGTATTAATTAATAATGCAGGAATACAGCATGTGGCAAAACTTGAAGACTTTCCTGCAGATAAGTGGCTGCTTTTACAGCAAGTGATGTTGGTTGGCCCCGCAATGATGAGTAAAGCAGTTTTGCCACGTATGCGGGCGCAAAACTTTGGTCGAATCATAAATATTGGTTCTATTCATGCGATGGTCGCCTCTAAATATAAGTCGGCTTATATTGCAGCAAAGCATGGCTTAATTGGCTTCACGAAAACCATGGCGCTTGAAACAGGGGATGCCAATATTACTATAAATACCGTTTGCCCCGCTTATGTGAAAACGCCTTTGGTAGAGCAGCAAATTGCCGCACAAGCAAAAGAACATGGTATTTCTGAGCAACAAGTGATCGACACGATTATGCTAGCACCCATGCCGAAAAAAGCATTTATCGGCTTAGACGAGATCCTGCATACCGTTAGTTTTTTAATGGCCGATGCAGCTCGTAACATTACCGCCCAAGCGATCGCCATTGATGGCGGTTGGACTGCACAATAGGAGGGGTTATGGCAGGTTTTGATAAAGTAGTTACAAGTTACAGCGAAGCGATGGCTGGCCTTGAAGATGGTATGACAGTTATCGCTGGTGGCTTTGGTTTATGTGGTATTCCTGAGGGATTAATTGCACAGATTAAGCGCCAAGGCACTCGAGACTTAACCTTAGTGTCGAATAACTGTGGTGTTGATGGTTTTGGTTTAGGTGTGCTACTCGAAGACAAGCAAATTAGTAAAATGATTGCCTCGTATGTGGGCGAAAATGCGTTATTTGAGCAGCAGTTATTGAGTGGTGAGTTAGATGTTGAACTAACGCCACAAGGGACGCTAGCCGAAAAAATGCGTGCCGGTGGTGCGGGCATTCCTGCCTTTTATACCGCAACCGGTGTGGGCACTCCGGTCGCCGAAGGCAAAGAAACACGCACTATTAACGGCCGTGATTACTTACTTGAGCCGAGTATTACCGGTGATTTTGCTATTGTAAAAGCCTGGAAAGCGGATCGCTATGGAAATTGCATTTACCGCCATACAGCGATGAACTTTAATCCTATGGCAGCCACTGCTGGTAAAATTACCGTGCTCGAAGTTGAAGAAATTGTAGAGCCTGGCGAGCTTGAGCCAAGCCAAATTCATACACCCGGTATTTATATTGACCGTGTTATTAAAGGTGAATTTGAAAAACGGATTGAAAAAATCACAACGCAACCGGCCGAGCAATAAGGAGTACATAGTTATGGCATTAACACGAGAGCAAATAGCAAAACGCGTGGCGATGGAACTCGAAGATGGCTACTACGTCAATTTAGGCATTGGTATACCAACACTTGTCGCGAATTATGTGCCTGAAGGCATTGAGGTGATGTTGCAATCGGAAAATGGCCTTTTAGGAATGGGGCCATATCCACACGCTGACTCAGTGGATGCGGATATGATCAACGCGGGGAAGGAAACAGTAACCGCAGCAACTGGTGCCGCTATTTTTAATTCTGCAGAAAGCTTTGCCATGATCCGCGGTGGACATGTTGATTTAACTGTTTTGGGGGCTTTTGAAGTTGACCAAAATGGCAACATTGCTAGTTGGATGATTCCTAACAAGCTGGTTAAAGGTATGGGCGGAGCGATGGATTTAGTGGCTGGGGCAAAAAATATTATTTGCACCATGACCCATGCAAACAAACATGGTGAGTCAAAACTATTAAGTGAATGTAGCCTGCCACTAACCGGTGTTGCCTGTATTAATAAAGTAATTACGGATCTCGCTTTATTAGAAATTAAAGACGGCGCTTTTCACTTGTTAGAATGCGCTCCAGGAGTAAGTGTTGATGAAATTAAAGCCAAAACGGCGGGTAATTTAGTTATTAACGACAAAGTCAAAACCATGACTTTTGAGTAATTTTACTAATGATGGGTATGGAGCAAAATAATTTTATATGCTTCATGCCATCACTGCATTGCACTTACTAAGCACTTAATTCATTTAAATTCAGTTTATAACGGGCCCCTATCAAGCCCATCTCATATCCCAAAATATCTTTAAAGCAAGTTTTTTATAAATTGATTGCATTTTAAGCGACTTCAATGGTGATGTTCGCTTTAAGTAATGCTATACTCCCGCCGAATAATTTATCGACTTTATTAAGAGTAAAATTAATGGCAGATTTATCGAAGTACAGAAACATTGGTATTTTCGCGCACGTTGATGCGGGTAAAACCACAACTACTGAGCGTATCCTAAAGCTTACAGGTACAATCCACAAAAGCGGTGAGACACATGATGGTGAGTCTACTACCGATTTCATGGAGCAAGAAGCTGAGCGCGGTATTACTATCCAGTCTGCGGCAGTAAGCTGTTTCTGGAAAGATCACCGTTTTAACGTTATCGATACTCCTGGACACGTTGACTTCACAGTTGAAGTTTACCGTTCACTTAAAGTATTAGATGGCGGTGTGGGTGTATTCTGTGGTTCTGGTGGTGTTGAGCCACAATCAGAAACTAACTGGCGCTACGCGAACGAATCAGGTGTTGCACGTATTATTTTCGTAAATAAATTAGACCGTATGGGTGCTGATTTTTACCGTGTAACTGAGCAAGTACAAAAAGTACTTGGTGCTGTTCCATTAGTTATGACTTTACCAATTGGTATTGAAGACGAATTCGTAGGTGTTGTAGACGTTTTAAACAAACAAGCATATGTTTGGGATGAGACAGGTCTTCCTGAGAACTACTCAATTGTTGACGTTCCTGCAGACATGGTAGAAAAAACTGATGAATACCATGAGTTCCTAGTTGAAACTGCTGTAGAGCAAGACGATGACCTAATGGAAGCGTACATGGAAGGTGAAATGCCTTCAGTTGAAGATATCAAGCGTTGTATCCGTAAAGGTACTCGTGACCTTGCGTTCTTCCCTACATACTGTGGTTCTGCATTCAAAAACAAAGGTATGCAATTAATCCTTGATGCTGTTGTTGATTACTTACCAGCTCCTACAGAAGTTGATCCTCAACCTCTTATGGATGAAGAAGGTAACGAAAACGGCGAGCACGCAATTGTATCTGCAGACGAACCTTTCAAAGCGTTAGCATTCAAAATCATGGATGACCGTTTTGGTGCGTTAACATTCGTACGTATTTACTCTGGTAAGCTTAACAAGGGTGACACTATCCTTAATGCATTTACTGGTAAAACTGAGCGTGTTGGCCGTATGGTTGAGATGCAAGCTGATGATCGTAAAGAACTGACTGCAGCACAAGCGGGCGATATCATCGCTATCGTTGGTATGAAGAACGTGCAAACTGGTCACACTCTTTGTGATCCTAAGCACCCAGTAACACTTGAGCCAATGGTATTCCCAACTCCAGTAATCTCGATTGCTGTACAGCCTAAAGATAAAGGCGGTAATGAGAAAATGGGTGTTGCTATCGGTAAAATGGTTGCAGAAGATCCATCTTTCCAAGTTGAGACTGATGAAGATTCAGGCGAAACTATCCTTAAAGGTATGGGTGAGCTTCACTTAGATATCAAAGTAGATATCCTTAAGCGTACTTACGGCGTAGACCTTATCGTTGGTCAGCCTCAAGTTGCTTACCGTGAAACTATCACTCGTGAAATCGAAGATAGCTACACGCATAAGAAACAATCTGGTGGTTCTGGTCAGTTCGGTAAAATTGATTACCGCATCAAGCCTGGCGAAGTGGGTTCTGGCTTTACATTCTCTTCATCAGTTGTTGGTGGTAACGTACCAAAAGAATTCTGGCCTGCAGTTGAGAAAGGCTTCAAGTCAATGATGGGTGAAGGTGTTTTAGCTGGCTTCCCAGTACTTGACGTTGAAGTTGAACTTTTCGACGGTGGCTTCCACGCCGTGGATTCATCTGCAATTGCTTTCGAAATCGCTGCTAAAGGCGCTTTCCGTCAGTCTATCCCTAAAGCGGGTGCACAACTTCTTGAGCCAATCATGAAAGTTGACGTGTTCACACCAGAAGATCACGTAGGTGATGTAATTGGTGACCTTAACCGTCGTCGTGGTATGTTAAGCAATCAAGAAGCTGGTTTAACTGGCGTTCGTATTAAAGCTGACGTACCGTTATCAGAAATGTTCGGTTACATCGGTTCACTACGTACAATGACATCTGGTCGTGGTCAGTTCTCTATGGAGTTCTCACACTACGCGCCATGTCCACAAAACGTAGCTGATACTGTAATCGCTGCAGAAAAAGAGAAAAACGCTGCTAAGTAATTAGCACTCTAACTCTTTAAAAAAACCCGCACTTGCTGCGGGTTTTTTATTGTTTAACTTTTATAAAGCATGATTGATTTAAAGATAATGAAGCCCGTCGTATTAAATGAACATGGCTTAAAAAATAAGTGCAAACGCAGCTAAAAAAAAAGAGCAATACAAGGTTGCTCCTTTTTTATTTGTAGTGGCATTAACTTAGCTTATTAGCAGTTTTTGTGATGAGTGCTTTAAACTTCTTTCGATGTGATTCACTACTAAAGTTCTGAATAGGCATTGTCACTTTATGCTCTAATGGTAACAGCGGTGCTGCTGTTGAATAGCGCCCTACAGGTGGAACGGCTATCTCTTTGAGGTGTACTTTAAGAGTCGCTAATGTTGCATCGTCATCTACTTCACTCGGGCAGAGAAAAATGCCCCACTGCCTTAACTTAATGCCTAGCTTGATACTACTTGAGTAACGCACAATAGGAGCAGCGAGGATGAGCCCTAATAAAATAGGAGATAACCACCAAAAAAAGACCGGCGTAAAGTAATAAGCAACGCTACCCCATACAATGGCAACAAGCGAAGAAAACAATGTATAACCAAACGCTTCTTTCCATGGCACCATTCTACCTTCACGCGGTTGAGCATCCCATTTTACTTTTTTGCCTAAAAATACACAGACTACAAAGTACGCATGAAATACCATCATCAATGGTGCCACAATAATAGCAAAAATGGTTTCAATGATAGATCCTAAAATGAGCTTTAATGCACCACCAAAGCGCTGTTTACGGTGCACTAAAGTAACAATGACGCCCATAAGTTTAGGTAATAATAAAATAATAATTGTTAGGTAAAGTAATGAGTCAATGAGATCTGTTTTGGCTATTTGCCAAGTCGGAAATAACTGATAGGCACGATTAAAGTAGACATCACTATTTAAAGCACGTGTTACCGCATCTATGGTACTTAATGCCAGCATAGACAACCAAATAAGAGATGAAATATACGCTGTTGCACCTAGTAAAAAGTGCAGTTTGCTCATTAGCTTTAGCTTTGCTGATGAAAGTAAACCTAGGTGCTGAATATTACCCTGAACCCAACGTCTGTCTCGTACAGCATAATCTAAGATATTACTGGGAACCTCTTCATAACTGCCTTCAATATCGGCAAGTAATAATACGTCCCAATTTTCGCTATGTAATAGAGAAGCTTCCACAAAATCATGGCTTAAAATTTCTCCACCAAAGGGGGCTTTACCTTTGAGTGTTGGCAAGCCACAGCAATCAATAAACGCACTAACACGAATGATGGCATTATGCCCCCAGTAATTGGCTTTATCGGTTTGCCAAAAAGCAGAGCCAGTAGCTAACATTGGGCTATAAAGAATCGAAGCAAACTGTAAAAAGCGTCCAAAAAAAGTATCTTGGCGCACAGGAATAGGAATAGTTTGAATCAATCCCGCTTGTGGGTTATTCAGCATGCTAGTAGTGAGTTCTAGCATGCATTGACCCGTCATCACACTATCAGCATCCAATACAATCATATGCTCGTATTGGCTACCCCAACGTTCACAAAAATCGGTTAAGTTACCTACTTTACGATGTTTATTATCTTCACGACGACGGTAAAAAATTTGTTTTGCTGTATCGCCAAGACGTTCACATAAAGCATGCCATGCGCTTAATTCATTACTGGCAATAGTTGCGTCTTGTGTATCGCTCAGTAAATAAAAATCAAAGTGTTTTAATTGCCCAGTGGCTTTTAACGATTGCAAGCTCACTTCAAAGCCAGCAATAACTCTATGGGTATCTTCATTATAAATAGGCATAACTACAGCCGTTTTTTGCTGTGATAGTGCTTCATTGTTAATGGAGACCGGTTTTATTCTTCTAAGCGTGAGCGGATCTATACGAAATAGCTGCAGTATAAAACCAATGCAGCCACTACAAAACGCGGTGACTATCCAAGCAAAGGTAATAGAAAACAAAGCAAGCAGTGCATATTCAAGCAAGGTCATGCCATTTGAGTTTAAAATTTCAAACATAATTGAAATGCCATAGCCTGAGAGGCCAATAGCAGCTATAGCAAATAACCATACGCGAAGTGTTTTAAAAGGCATTGGTGTGCCAGTACTTTGTTTACTTGATGTCATTTGGATACCAAACATAGCTCCATACCTCGCTCACTGCTTTGTTACGTAGTTTTAGCGATAAACGCATATCTACAGGATTACTGTCTTTTGGGGCGACTTTGAAGGCAACTCGCCAGCCTAATGATTTTGGTAGCTTTTGCACTGTAATATCACGCGCTTCACCTGTGGTAAGTTGCAAGTCTGCGCTAAGTACTAATTTTTCAGATAATTGATTGATATCAGGGCCAGTAAAGTCAACAGTAAACTGACGATGGCTCTTTGGAGGTGGGTTATCTTCACCAGGCAATGCTGCACTGCCAATGCGTGTTCTAGCCACTTTAGCCAAATTATTTTGGCTTAGATAATCATTAAAGGTCGATATTTTGTAGCTAAACTTTAATGCTTCTCCTGCTTTGAACGGCTTTTCAGGAACCCAATAACTTACAATATTATCGTTAGTTTCAGTATCTGTTGGAATCTCAACAAGCTCAACACGGCCATTCCCCCATTCACTTTGTGGTTCTATCCAAAAGCTAGGGCGGTCATGATAATGCGCTTCTATATCAAAGTAGTTATTAAAGTCACGGTCACGCTGTGCAAGGCCAAAGCCTTTAGGATTTTCATATGAAAAAGAGGTTACGCTAAGTTGGGATGGATTATTAAGTGGACGCCATACCCAGTTACCTTCTTGTGATTGCGTGAGCAAACCGTCTGAGTCGTGTACTTCAGGGCGATAATCATCAAAAAACTTGGTACTATTTTCACCGTGATAAAACATACTCGTTAATGGTGCTATACCAAGCTTTTTAACATCTTTACGGGCAAAAATTTGCATGTCGACGCTAACACTTGTCTGCGTGTTAGGGTCTATCTCAAACTTGTAAGCTCCCGCTACTGATGGACTATCAAGTAAAGCAAAAATAGTAATATTAGTTTGCTCGGGTGTTGGTTTAACTAACCAGAATTCTTTGAATGAAGGAAACTCTTCACCAGATGTTTGTGCGGTATCAATCGCCAGTCCTCGTGCAGATAAACCATAAACTTGGTTAGGCCCAACTAAGCGAAAATAAGAAGCGCCCTGAAATACCATAACCTCATCTTTATAGTCATCGTTATTTAATGGGTAATGTAATCTAAAACCAGCATGCCCTAACTGCGTACCTTCAATACTTTTTGCTATTTCATCTTTTAGGTGTGCTGCTGTTCCATCATATTGATAAAACTCTGTGCTAAACGGAAGGCGGCTAAGCTTTGCATTTTGATCAACGATATTGATTTTTACTGGCGTTTTATATAAAAAACCGGGGTGAAATAATTGCAGCTCATAAAGCCCTTCATCTTTCCATACCGATTGGCCTTGCTTAAAGCGGATTGAGCGGTAGTCTTGATAATCAATACTATTAAGCGCATCTAACTGTATTTCTTTCGGTGCAATGTAATCTTGTTCAGCAAGCTTTTTAGCCCGCGCACTTAGCACATCAAATAAACTGCTCTGCGGTATTGCGGCTTCAAGTGAAGTTGCAGCAATGGCGCTGTTAGTTCCCCACAGTGAAAAAACCATCAACATCCCAAACAAAGGCTTTTTAAAAACCCTTTGATAAGTAGATATAAGGTGAATGCGCGCTTTCATTTTGAATCCTTTATAAAAAAATATGTTTACTGCTAAGATTGACGTTTATCTCAGTTGCTCTAGGTATGGATTAGAAGGACAAGTTGTTTATCACTTTCAATCAAGCCGCTATAACGCATTTTGACTTTTCGAAAAACAAACAGTGTTAGAGTTACCTTGAGTTAGATATGTACTAAGTCAATGCTTGCATAGATAATAAGCAGTGCTTGCTGAAGCCTGTCTGAATTACATTTGTATATAAAATAAAAAAAGCCGCGAATGCGGCTTTTGAGTTACTTCAAGTAGATACTGGCAACAACTTTAAGTCATGAACCGGTTATTGAAGTCGAAGTTAATCAGCATATTTGGTTGCTTTATAAGTGAGTTTTACATTGCCAAATGGTAAAAAGCCATTTACGCGGACTTTCCATTTACCCGATTTAGGATTGGTAAATGTACAGTTTTCTGCGTTTCCTCTACTAATTGATGCGCAGTCACTTCTAAACAAAGTCGGGCTTCTTTTGTGTCTAACAAATAAGTTTGCATCGCCCCATCCACCGTCTAGGCTAATAGTTAGCTCGTCATAACCTTCAGGAATATCAATGCGGTAGTTTTTCCACCAAAACCAGCCGCGAATATTATCAATTTCACCGGTGATCACCTCTGGTTCTGGCTCAGGTGGCGCGATAATGGTTGAACGAATATCGACAATAACAGGGTCATGATCTGATGCTCTGTAAGGTCCTTGAGCATACAAGCTTGATTGCTGTGCGTCAGATTTAAATTCAACATTATAATCAAGTGAAATAGGCTCATCGGCGTTAATATGCCAATCACTGGCGCTCACTACTTTACTTAATAAGCTCGGGCTTGCTAGGGCGTGATCTAAACTTCCTGCACGACCAGAAAAGCTGTAAGAATAACCTAAGGTGTTGCCATCTAACTCAGCAACCACATTTTTAAGGCCCTTATCAGCAAATGCACGGATAGGATCTTCCATTGCATACGCGTTCATGTCGCCAACAAGAATGATATCTTCATCATCAACTCCTGTTGGTTTGCTATTTAGCCAATCAGCAAATGCATTTGCGCCAGCAGTTCGGATTTCATTCCAACATGCTTGACCGTCACCTTGATCTGCATTGCCACCAGTGGCACTTCTACAACCACCTTTAGATTTTAGGTGTGCTACGGCAACAGTAAAGACTTCCTCTGTATCTAAAGATTTAAAGCTTTGTGCAATTGGTGCACGGTTGCTGTAATCGAAAGGCGCATCGGTAGTGATTGCTGCAGTACCCACTTGCTGTACTTTATCAGCACGATAAATAAGCGCAGTCGTGATAGCGTCGGTGCCGATTTTATCAACACCAAAATCCACGAATGTATACTGATTTTGACTATCAGCGTCATTAAGTGCATTTACTAAGCTTGCAACAGCACTGAATTCACCAAAGCCGTCATTTTCAATTTCCATTAAGCCAATCACATCCGCTTGCAAAGCACTAATAGCGCTGACTAGCTTGACTTGTTGGCGAATTAACTCGGCTTCTGAATCAGCACCACGGCTAGTTGGAAAACCACCGCCTTGGCCATCGCCATTAAAGTAGTTAAGTACGTTAAAGCTGGCAACACGTAAATCAGCGTCAGGGTTTAACTCTGGCGCATCGGTGCGTGGATTGGTTGCTATAAACTGAGGTGTTGTTGTTGGGTGAATACGGTAAGTACTAAAGCTGTAAGCTAGCGCACCTGTTACAGAGTTTACTGTATCGCCTGTGCGTAGAGTATTCTCTGCTGATAATCCTGGGACAGGGTAAGCGATAGGATCGCGGTTTTGACGAGTTGAGCCATCATCTAAGAGTATTTTTTTATTTATATTTTGCGCTTCAATCGCATTCGCAGCCGCGCCAGGAAGTGCAACTTGAGTACCTTGGTATAAGCGTTCAGTAGCAAGCTCTAGTTCACCATAGCGACCTAAACCATAATTGTTGGTAACAATAAGTGGCTGCTCTAAGGTCACTAACATACCCTCAAACGCTTCTAATTCACTTTGCTCAGTAACGGGTAAAGTAATTTTAGTCGGATAAGCTGAAAGGCCGGTGTCACATATAGCAACTTGGCTAACATTGCCAATTTGGGTGGCATCAAAATATTCTTCAACAGTACCTCGTACACGAACGTGGTCACCAACATTAACATCAGTATTAGTAAAGTAAACAAATACCCCTTCAGAGGTAAGTGGGTTTGTATCTTCATCATAACTCAGTGAGTTAACAAAAAAGCCTTTGAGCTGATCATCAGCTTGGAAATCAGCTGTTACTACACCTTCAAACTCAACCACAGTGTTAACCAATGGACTGCTTGCGCCTTCACCTTGAATGCTGCTAATTAATGTTTTATCAGCGCCACATAATAAAGGCTCTTCAGGTTCTGGGTCTGGATCAGGGTTAGGTGAAGAATTCCCTGCAAAGATACCTAAATCACTAAAGTCATCTTGATCAAATTGCAGCCATAGCTCACTTGGATTAAAAGCGCCATCGGCGTCAGTGCGTCCGTTTAGCTCGGTTTCTTTACGGCGCAATGTTTTATTTTGTGTTTTCACGCCCCCTTCTGACCAAAATGAACCCGGGTCTACACCGCGCTGGCCAAAGCTATCAATAACAACAGAGCCTTGAGTCAATATCAGCGCATCATCTCCATTAAAGTTAGTCACGGCGCTGAGTTGGTCAGCTTTTTCTTTTAGTTCTGCTGATGCATTCCCATTAACAATGACGTAAGTGCTGTTTGCAGCAAGTTCACCAGTTAAATCGAATGTATTATTTGCATCTGTATTGCCATTTGAATAGAGGCTTAGCGTGTAGCCATCTAATGACAGAGGGGTAGTCGAATTATTAAATAGTTCTACTGCTTTATTATAGCTACTGCCTTCTACGTACTCAGATATAACGAGGTTAGCGGTAGCGGGTGCACTGAGGCTTGCTAATACAAGCGCCAATGGCGTTATTTTTGTTTTCAACATTATTATTTTTCCCGTGTTTTTGTTTCCCCAAATGGGACGCTTAGTGTAATGAAAAATAATTACAAATAGAATACAGAATGTTAACAATGTCGAGATTTGCTTATTTTTTGAGGTTGAAAATACGTTGTGTTTTTAGTTTTGGGTAAGGAAGGGCCTATGTAGTGTGGTTACTTCCCAGAAATGAGAGTAACGCAGCATAAAAAAAGGGCTGCCTTTAAATATACAAAAGGGCAATAAAGCCCTTTTATATCAATATGTCGTTATTATTTATTTAAATAGCGAGCAGCTTGCTTAGCAAAGTAAGTCAGGATGCCGTCTGCGCCAGCGCGTTTGAATGCTAATAAAGATTCCATAATAGTAGCTTCTTCGCTCAGCCAGCCATTATCAATAGCGGCTTTATGCATCGCGTATTCACCACTTACCTGATAAGCAAATGTTGGTACACCAAACTCATCTTTAACGCGGCGTACAATATCAAGGTATGGCATACCAGGTTTAACCATTACCATGTCGGCGCCTTCCTGAAGGTCAAGCGCGACTTCGCGAATTGCTTCATCTGAGTTAGCAGGATCCATTTGGTAGGTTTTTTTATCAGCGCCTTTTAAGTTCCCAGCAGATCCTATGGCATCTCTAAATGGGCCATAGTAGCTAGATGCGTATTTAGCTGAATAAGCCATAATACGAGTGTGAATAAAACCATCCGCTTCGAGCGCTTCGCGGATTGCGCCAATACGGCCATCCATCATATCTGATGGAGCAACAACATCGGCACCTGCAGCTGCATGTGATAATGCTTGTTTAACTAATATTTCAGTAGTTACATCGTTTATTACATAGCCTTCGTCATCAATAATGCCGTCTTGCCCGTGAGTAGTAAATGGATCGAGCGCCCCGTCAGTGATCACCCCAAGTTCAGGGAGGGCTTCTTTTAAAGCACGAACAGTGCGTTGTACTAAGCCATCATCGTTATATGCTTCTTCGGCATATAATGATTTTTTATCTGCAGGCGTAACAGGGAAGATAGCCACCGCAGGCACACCTAAATCAACTAATTCTTTAGCTTCTTCGATCAGTAGATCAATTGATAAGCGTTCAATACCGGGCATCGATTCAATGCTTTCACGACGGTTTTTGCCTTCAAGCACAAAAACAGGGTAAATAAGATCATTAACACTCAGCTGATTTTCAGCCATAAGGCGACGAGAGAAATCATTACGGCGCATTCTACGCATGCGAGTATATGGGAAAAGGTCTAGTCCAGATTGGGCCATAAGTATACGCTCCTACTGTGGGATTGAAAAATTAACCACTTGATTGCGGCCATGTTGTTTTGCTAAATAGAGTGCCTTATCGGCATAATCAGTAAATAGTTCAGGTTTATGAATATCATCGGCAATTTGAGTATAAACACCGGCACTAATGGTAAAGTCGATAATAGTCCCCGCTACATTCACACTATTATTTGCTATTGCTAAGCGTGTCTGCTCTGCAATGACCAGTGCACCTTGGTTATTAGTATTAGGTAGCAAAATGACAAATTCTTCACCACCATAACGTGCTACTTCATCTAGTGGGCGCTTAAGCTGTTGTTTAATGGTATCAGACACAGCCCTTATAACTTGATCGCCGGTTAGGTGGCCATAGTTATCGTTAATTGACTTAAATTTGTCAATATCTAACATAATAATGCTCAGTGGCGTTTGTTCGCGGCGCGAACGACGAATTTCCATAATTAGTTTTTTATCGAAAAAGCGCCTATTTTTAATGCCTGTTAAGGCATCTTCCATATTGAGTTGTTCAAGTTCGCGGTTTTTATCTTCTAATTCCCTCAGTGTTACTTGTAACTCAAAGGTGCGTTCATCTACTTGGCTTTCAAGCTCTTGGCGGGTGCGCTCTTGTAATTCAATCCGCTCATTTAATAGCGCATCTTGTGCAGCGTTTTGTGCAATTAATGCTTGCTGCGCTGTTACTTGCTCATCGCGTTGTAATATAAATAACTTTATGACGGTATAACTTAAACAAAATGAGCAACCTAAGGACGCTGCAAAGGTTATCATTAAGCTAGCTCGAGTCACTGTATAAAGGCCGGTTAATGCAATGGCAAAATGAATCACAATAATGAAAAACAATATAAGGGCAATTAATAAGCTTTTATTAGGGCTTGTCGGTTGCTGGCGCAAATAAAGTAATGTAGTTATCACGTGGTAAATAAGAATTATAGGTATAGTTGAGATGGCAAATAAAGTTACACTGGGAGTAGGTAATAACCATATAAAACCGATAATTAACGCATACAGTGTCGTAATAGCAGTTTGACCCTTGAGTAGCTTAGAGGCGTTAGGTTTGCACACATGCCGCTGTAAGGGCAGAAGCAGTATTGTGATCAGCATAAGCAATAGAGGCAGCATTAACTGTTGTAGGCCAGCTATGCTTGAGGGAGCATAACGAAATCCAAACCCGCCTAAGTAAGCTAAAAACAGGCTAAGCATCAATGTAATCACACCTGCATAAGCAAAATAATGTTTACGTGAAAAAGCAAATAAAACTATGCAACTGATAGCCAGTGAAAAAATAAATCCAATCAGCAATCCATAAAGCAAGTTAACCATGCTTTTATGGGCTAATAATGCATCCTGTTGCCATAAGGTGAGAGGGACGCGAAGCCCAATTCCCGCATTATTATTAACTTTGAGGTAAACGGTGGTTTCGCTGTTAGCGGGAAGAGTTAATTTAACCAGCAAAGACTCACTTCTAATCGCTCTATCAGATAAAGGCAGAGCATCACCAATATGTTCCGATTTTAGTTGCTCCTCACCTATAAAGTGGTACAGGTATATATTGTTTAGAAGTGGGTTATCGAACGATAGGATTGGCTCTATTGGCTCATTAAGGTAATTATTTAGTTGAAATTGAATCCACACAGGCCGAGACTCAAGGCCTAAATTAAGTGGCTTATTATTAAGTAGCAGCCATTCTTGTAAATTGCTTTGTCGTGCATCTTCTAATGAGGCAGGAACAAACGAATAATGAATACCTTCTATTTTTTTTGAATTAAATTCGCTATTTATCTCGATTGCATTTGCAGGAAAACAGGATGCATAAAACACCATAGTGAATACCAGCAAAGCGCAAAAGGTTCGCATTATTTTTTCTCTATTCCAAACAAATGATTGAAGTTTTCACTCGTATGCTTTGCAACATCACATGCAGGAATACCATAAAGCTGAGCAAGCGTGTCACAAACATAATGCAGCAATGCTGGCTCATTACGTCTTGATTTTGGCTTAGGTTTAACAGTGCGAGGGATTAAAAAGGGTGCATCGGTTTCAATTAATAAACGCTCAATGGGAATGCTTGGGATCAGTTGTTGTAATTCTTTGCCGCGTCGTTCGTCACATACCCAGCCGGTGATACCAATATAAAGGCCCAAATTTAAGTAACCTGCGAGTGCTTGTGCATCACCAGTAAAACAATGCAGTACACCGCGTACAGTAAACTCATTTAAAATAGCAAGCATGTCGTCACTGGCGTCACGTTCATGCAAATAAACGGGCAGGTTTAGCTTTTCAGCTAATGCGAGTTGACGACGAAACACATCACGCTGCACATCTCTTGGAGAAAAGTCGCGATTATAATCTAGCCCGCACTCACCTATGGCAATAACCTGCTCATGTTGAGCTAGCTGAGTGAGTTGTTGCTCAAGTTCATAGGTTGCTGTTTTTGCATCATGAGGGTGAATACCTGCGCTAGCATATTGACCATAGCGTGCAGCAAGTGCTAATGATTCTTCACTGGAGCTGATATCGCAGCCAATAATTAGCATATGCTTAACGCCGACCTCTTTTGCCCGAGCGAGCACTTCTTGATGCTGACCATCAAATTGATGATTAGTTAAATTTACGCCAGCATCAATTAAGGTGTATTGCATTACTGGGTGCGTTTTACACGAATTGAACGGTTTTGATCTGCTTTTTTAAGTAAAAAAGAGTTGAATACCCCACGGCTAATAATAACGGTATCGCCTTCATCTAATCTCAAGCTATCTGAACCAATTTGACGCCACTGCTGATTATTCTCTAAAGTAATAATTAGCTCACCATAAGGTGCTTTTTTAACAGATGAAATCATTGATGTAATAGACTTTTCCCCATTTTCAGTAATTTCTTTGTGTTCTAAACCAAATTCTTTTTCTTTGATAGCCACGGGTGCTGTTACGGTAGGCGTGTCAGCTTTTACATTAGCTTGAGCAGGTTGCTCTGGCTGTTTACGGGCTGATTGAGAGAGTGATTTTCCGGCAATGGTGTTGTCATAGCATAGTAAGCGATTAAAGTCATTTTCAATAAAACTACAGGCTTGCAACGCTTGTTCATTGATAGGAGTTGCGGCTAAAACCGGTACGCTAACTAAAGCGAGTAAAGAAAGTAAGTGCTTATTCATATTATTCCTCAGATTCTTGTTGTGGTTTTGCGGTATAAAATTTCGCTAAAATTAAGCCAAGCTCAAATAACAGCAGCATAGGCAGTGCTAATAGAGTTTGTGATAAAACGTCTGGTGGCGTTAAAAACATCGCCACTACAAATACGCCGACCACTATATAAGGGCGCTTTTCTTTTAGGCTTTGTGTGGTTGTTGCACCGCTCCAACAGAGCAACATAATCGCCACTGGAATTTCAAATGCAATGCCAAAAGCAAAAAATAGCTTAAGAACAAAGCCTAAATAGCTACTTATATCGGGCGCAAGCGTCATCATTTGCGGACCTGCACTGGTGAAAAACCCTAAAATAATTGGCAGTACTACAAAGTAGCAAAAAGCAATGCCACCATAAAATAAGAAAATACTGGAAGCTAATATGGGCATCAGCATTTTCTTTTCGTGCTGATATAAACCTGGGGCTATAAATCCCCAAATTTGATGTAAAATCCAAGGGATGGCCGCAAATAAAGCAACAAACAAGGTTAGTTTAAAGGGAGCAAAAAATGGCGCAGTGACATCCGTTGCTATCATAGTGGCAGTACTAGGTAAATGAGCGACTAGAGGAGCAGCTACAAACGTATAAATATCGTTTGCAAAGTAAACCAAACCAATAAATATCACTAAAATACTCAATAGCGATTTTATCAACCGGTCACGCAACTCGATTAAATGAGCGACAAATCCTGATTTTACTTCTTCAGTCATTGTTTTCTATACCTGCATTAAGCGCATGAAAAAAGAGAGTGCCATAATTATTTAGAGTCATCTGTTGCTTGGTTATTAGTGGCTTGGCTTTGATTTTTTTTATAGCTGTGAGTAACTGATTGCGCTGCTTGTTGCAGCTCAGAAACAGAGTGTTGTAGGTCAGGGCTTAAATCTTTAAGACCTTGTTGCTCTGCTTTTTTTAGGTTTTCATGTAGCTCGTTTACACGAAGCTCTTCACTCACTTCAGCTTTTACTGAGTTAGCCATTGCTTTGGCTGTTTTAACCCAGCGGCTTACGGTTCTAATAGCAACAGGTAAGCGTTCCGGCCCTAGTACTACCAAGCCGACAATAAATACCACAACAAGCTCCCACATTCCCATGCTAGTTAAACCTTGTCGTTATCTTTAGTTTTGCTAGTTGTACTTGAATCGATTGGTGTTGATTCTGATGATTTTTGGATCTGTTCAGTTTTATCTTCGCTAGCTTGTTTTTCAGCATTTTGGTCATCAGACATAGCTTTTTTAAAGCCTTTAACTGCGCCACCTAAATCACCACCCATACCGCGTAGTTTTTTTGTACCGAATAAAAGTACAATGATTGCAAGTACAATTAATAATTGCCAAATACTAATACCACCAAAACCCATGGTTTTCTCCTGCTTTTAAGCCATAAAATAATAAGGTTAAGTGCTGATTATACGCCCAAAGTGGCAAATAGCACTTAGTTTATGAGCGGCGCCAAGCCGCTATAAAGCCAATAACAGCACAGCTTAAGACAACGCCAGCAGCGATTAAGTTGTGTTGTAAATAAAATAAAGCTGAGACAATCATCGCAGCACTACTAAACAGTCCTAAAACCAATGGTTTATGTGAAACCTTAATTTCAGGTGCGTGAGAGTGTGGTGCTCGCTTTAAATTTTGATAAATTAAATCGGGTAGTTCAGGCATTTTTTCTGCCCAAAACGGTAAGTTTGCATACATTTGCTTTAGCACAGACAGCGGGCCCACTTGTTGTTTAACCCAGTCTTCTAAAAATGGTTTTGCTGTTTTCCACAAGTCCAGTTGTGGGTATAGCTGACGACCTAAGCCCTCAACATACAACAAGGTTTTTTGTAATAATACGAGTTGCGGTTGAACCTGCATATTAAAACGACGTGCGGTATTAAATAAGTTAACCAATACATGACCAAATGATATTTCAGCTAGTGGTTTATTAAAAATAGGCTCGCACACGGTGCGAATAGCAAATTCAAACTCTTCAATGCTGGTATCAGGTGGTACCCAGCCTGAATCAACATGTAGCTGTGCTACTTGGCGGTAGTCGCGGTTAAAAAAGGCAATGAAATTTTCAGCTAAATAGCGTTTATCTTCTTTGTTAAGAGTTCCAACAATACCGCAATCTATACCAATATATTTAGGATTATGCGGGTTTTCGCGTGACACAAAAATATTACCTGGGTGCATGTCAGCATGAAAAAAACTGTCGCGGAATACTTGAGTAAAAAACACTTCTACTCCGCGTTCTGCTAATAACTTCATGTTGGTGTTTTGTGCCATCAACGCTTCAGTGTCCGAAACCGGAATACCGTAAATACGCTCCATAACCAGTACATTACTGCGGCTATAATCACTATATACTGTTGGAATGTATAACGATTCTGAACCTTCAAAGTTACGCTTTAATTGAATGCCATTAGCGCCCTCACGCATTAAGTCGAGCTCATCGAGCAATGTTTTTTTATACTCTTTAACCACTTCCACTGGGCGTAATCGCTTGGCTTCGTTAATTAACTTACCGACAACCTTAGCCAATTTTTCCATTAGTGCTAAGTCAGCGTTGATTTGTTGCTCAATATTAGGGCGAATAACTTTAATAACAACATCTTGCGATTCGCCTTGAGGATCAACAAGGGTAGCAGTATGCACTTGAGCAATTGAGGCCGATGCCAAAGGTATTTGTGAAAATTCGCTAAATAGCTGGCTAATATCATCTATTTCTAATGCTTTTTCGATGATTCTCTGGGCTAGTTCACCCTCGAACGGTTCTACCTGATCTTGTAAAAAGGCTAATTCTAAGGCGATATCATGAGGCAGTAAATCGCGCCGAGTTGAAAGCATTTGGCCAAACTTTATCCACACAGGGCCAAGCTGTTGTAGTGCTAAACGAAGTCTTAAGCCAGGAGGTTTATCTTTGTGTTGGTTGCGCAACCAAAACAAACTGCCACGAGCAAGTTTAGCAAACCAAGGTACTTTATGTTTGGGTACAAGCTCATCAAGTCCGAAGCTAAGCAGGGTTTTAGTTATGTAATACAGTCGGGCAGTTGACACAAAAAATCCTTAGCGCGTTAAAGGGCTTTAATTAGGGCGTTAATACGTTGCTCAATGGCGGCAACATGGCCTTTTAGTGCTCTATTTTGTTGTTTAAATTGCTCAAGCTCTAATGGGTGAATGGTGATTGCCAGTTCGTCTTGGCACACACTAATAAAAGTATTATCGAGCTGAGACTTTGCTTTTTTACCTTGCTGCTTAAGCGACTGCAAGTGCAAATAAAGTTGTTGTGCAGGCGCGTCGCCAATATGCTTTGCTAGTTGCTCTGGCCAATCAATCTCTACACTTGAAAAGGCTGAACTATAGTGTTGAGCTATATTTAAATCGCCTTGTAAATCAAGCTTATCTTGGCGAATAAGTTGAGTCAGCATGGCTGGGTTTTTCAGTGCTAACAACGTATCTATATTGGCGCTGATCATACAATCAGCGTCAGCATGTTCGAATGCAGTGTAAAGATGTAGCTGCTGATTGGCATAAGTAATGGCTATTTTTTGCTGCCAGTCTCTAACCTCAACTAATAAGCGCTGATGCTCTACCGTTTTTAGTTTATCGAGTAAGCTCGGATCGAGTTTAAGCGCTTGATTTAATACTTGCTCAATAAGCGAAAGTACAAAGCTCGGTAGCATAAAAAAACTGCCTGCAGCCGGTTGTTCTTTACTGTGTTCTTCAAGCGCCATAAATTACTAACCTTAGTATTTAAATCCACGATGCAGGGCAACAATGCCACCAGTTAGATTTTGATAAGTCGCTTGCTCAAACCCTGCTTCGACCATCATCGCTTTAAGGGTTTCTTGATCTGGATGCATACGAATTGACTCTGCTAAGTATTGGTATGATTCACTGTCGTTAGCAACTAGTTTACCCATAGTAGGTAAAATGTTGAAAGAGTAAAAGTCATACGCCTTGCTGAGAAGCTCTTGCTCTGGTTTTGAAAACTCAAGAATGAGTAAACGACCACCTGGCTTTAAAATGCGGTACATAGAGCGCAATGCTTTATTTTGGTCGGTGACATTACGTAAGCCAAAAGCAATCGTAATTAAATCAAAACTATTATCAGGGAAAGGTAAGGCTTCGGCATTCATTTGTACGTAATCAATGTTGCCTACAAGGCCTAAGTTATGCAGCTTTTCGCGGCCTACTTTTAACATTGAAGAGTTTATATCACCTAAAACAACCTGACCGGTTTCGCCAACAAGCTGGCTAAACTTTGCAGTTAAATCGCCAGTACCGCCGGCTAAATCTAATACATGATGACCTTTACGAATACCTGAGCTGGCAATTGTTTGACGTTTCCATAAACGATGAATACCAAAAGACATGAGATCATTCATAACATCGTACTTTGTCGCAACAGAATGAAATACATCAGCAACCATAGAAGCTTTTTCGGTTTCGGCAACAGTTTTATAGCCAAAATGCGTGGTCTTTTCAGGGTTCTCGTTCATGATTAATCTCTATCGTGGTAATAAAGACTAGTGTACTTGATTGTGCACCAAGGGTGCAATTTGAATATGATTTATCAGTTAATTTTATTGTTTGAACAGTGTACTGGGTTATTGAGATGCGCGTGATTTAAACGCCGCGTTTGAGGCACTTTTAACTAGTTGGTTAAAGTCGCCTTGTTGTTGTTCCGTAATCCCTAATGAGAGAGAAATGGGAGGGAGTTTTAGATCGCTTTTTGAACTTATAAAGCGTAGTTTTTCAACTCCAGTTATTACTTTTTCTGCAATCAGCTTAGCAGTTTCTGGCTCAATGTTAGCAAGTAGAACAATAAATTGGTCTTTTGCAGAGCGCCCGGCTAAGCCACTTTGTGAAACATACTTTTGAACTTGCTTAGCTACTTTATTTAAAATCACTTCTCCAATGGCATCACCAAAGTTATTAATAAAATGCTCTAAATTATCAATTTGAATGGCAATTGCTGAAATTGACTTGTCTTGTTTTAGCCATAATTGTGTTTGCTTAGTTAAATAATGGCGTTTGTATAAGCCTGTTTGTGGGTCAATCACATGTTGTTTGCGCAAGGTATTAAGTTGTTTTTTAGTGGCTTCGTGTAGTTTTTTTGCCTGGCTAAGTTCTTGTTTAAATTGTGCTTGTTGTGAGAGAAGTAACTGTGTTTGCTCATTTAACCTTTCTAAAGCGAGGCGGCTGTTAGCAATATTATTTTCATCTAAAGAATGCAAGCAGTCATTAACATGGCCTGCAAAATCGTTAAGTTTTTTTTCTGTTTGCTGTGCATTTCGCGATAGTGAATTGATCACGCCATTGACGTTTTCAATCATTGCTACTTCGGTTTTATGACCCTGATTTAAATATTCAAAATAGAGTTGCTCAATAAATAGCTCATCAATATTTTGATTTGCATCTATGGCATCATCAATAGCATTGTTAAGCGCAAAATGGATTTTACTAATGTATGTATACACAACTTGAAAATTTAAGGGGGTAGGAGGCAAAACATGATGCTCTAAAAACATACATACTTTTGTCATTTTTTCTTGTGCTATAGCCATGGAGTCATGGAACATCATTTGCAATTACCAACCAAATACGCATAAATGCTGATTTATAAAACTCGTCCAATGAGGCAATTTGCTTCCAAGCGCAGATACAATAATCATTATATCTGTGATTTAAAAGTAAAATGAGTCGTAGTTGATTAAAATGACGCTATAAATTCAATAACCGTTGCTTTTTTGAGCAATTACTCTAATTTTATTTATAGTTAAGTATTAACTTAAGTTAATAAAATGACTGCTGGCGTATATTTTTCGCAGTTGGTCGTATATCTATTTGCTATTTATTCAGCCTAAGATAGGTTTATCACATCTGTAACGTCATTAAGCTCAATAACTATGAATTTATCTCTTTCGAAAAAAATGCGCCTTTCCTTATTAAGTGTCACCTTAGTGTGCTCATTAAGCGCGTGTCAGCTCACCACAATTAACGCCGATCAGCAATTTACGCAAACGGCCGAAAGTATCGTCCAGTACCGCCAAAAGGTAAGTCCGTACAGTAATCCTAAGGGGGTTGATGGCTATTTACTACCTAACTTATCGGCTGACTTTTTAGCCCAGCAGTATCAAAAAAACACGCAGTTATTGGCTGATTTAGATGCAATAGATATGAGCAAGCTGAGTGACGAAAACCAAATTAACTACAGTATTATTCGAGCGCAAGTGCAAAATACTATTGATGAATATGTATTTAACGCGCACTACATGCCTTTAACGTCAGAATATGGCTTTCATTCAAGCTTATCGTTTATTGTTAATAGCTCGGATTATAAAACCGCTCAAGATTATCAAAACTACTTAAAGCGATTACAACAAGTGCCGCGCTTTTTTGAGCAAAACATAGGCTGGATGCGTAAAGGATTAGAAGTTGGTTTAACTCAACCCAAAGCGGTATTAATTGGCTACCAAGACTCTATTACTGCCTACATTGTTGACGATGTAACACAGTCTGAATTTTACAAGCCGTTTTTAAACAATACCGCGGGTTTAAGTGATAGTGAATTTATAGCGTTACAACAACAGGCTAAAGCCACTATCAGTGGCCAAGTTATTAAAGCCTATAAAGATTACTTAACTTTTTTTAATACTGAATACTTACCTGGCGCGCGCAGTGATATTGGTATTTCGTCAACTCCTAATGGCGAAGCCTTTTATGCAAATCGTGCTAAGTATTACACCACGACACAAATGACCCCAAAAGAAATCCATGAGCTGGGTTTAGCTGAGGTGGCGCGTATTCGCAGTGAAATGGAAGCGGTCATCAAAGAGGTGGGTTTTAAGGGCACGTTTGCAGAATTTATCCACTTTTTACGTACTGATCCGCAGTTTTACGCCACAACGCCTGAACAATTATTAAAAGAGGCCGCGTACATTGCCAAAAAAATGGATGCACAGTTACCTAAATTATTTCATACCTTACCACGCAAACCCTATGGCGTAGCGCCGGTGCCTGCCAATATTGCACCTAAGTACACTACTGGGCGCTATTCAGGTTCGAGCCGTGATGATCAAGCCGGTTTTTATTGGGTGAACACGTACGCTTTAGATAAACGACCACTCTATGCTTTAGAAGCGTTAACGCTGCACGAAGCCGTACCTGGCCATCATTTACAAATATCACTCAATGCAGAGCTTGAAAGCTTACCTAGCTATCGCCGAGATGCCTATTTATCAGCATTTGGTGAAGGCTGGGGGTTATATTCAGAGTACTTAGGGGTTGAGGCTGGTTTTTATCAAGACCCATATAGCAACTTTGGTCGTTTAACCTACGAAATGTGGCGTGCTGCACGTTTAGTGGTTGATACGGGGATGCATATGTATGGCTGGAGTCGAGAGCGTGCAATGAACTTTATGGCTGATAATACGGCGCTTTCATTGCATAATGTAAAAACGGAAACCGACCGTTATATTTCGTGGCCAGCACAAGCGCTGTCTTACAAAATTGGTGAGTTAACAATTAAACGTCTGCGCGCAGAGGCTGAGCAAGCATTAGGTCAACAATTTGATATTCGTGAGTTTCATCATCAAATATTACGCCATGGCTCAGTGCCTTTGTCGGTGCTTGAGCAACAAATACGTTTGTATATACAAGTGGAATTAGCAAAAACAGATAGCTAAAAGCGCATTATTTTGAAACTATAAAAGTGTGGTGTTATTTGATGGCATCACGCTTTTTTAGCATTTAAGGATAAGTAATGAGTCAGTTTATAATGTTCAGTATCGATGTGTTTGCCAGCCTATTTATTGTTGCATTGGGATTGCTGGTTGTATTAATTGCTATTTTTTATATTCGAGATGTTACGCAAACAAAGCATGCTATTAGGCGTAATTATCCCGTGATTGGACGTTTTCGTTATTTCTTTGAGCGCCAAGGTGAGTTTTTCAGACAGTATTTTTTTGCCCTCGATCGTGAAGAAATGCCCTTTAATCGTGCCGAGCGTAGTTGGGTCTACCGCGCGGCTAAAGATGTTGATCACACGGCCGCTTTTGGTTCAACTCAAAGTTTAGAGGCCACAGGCACAGTCATGTTTATGAACTGTGCGTTTCCTACCTTAGATGAAGAAGCCTTAGCGCCGAGCAACGTAACTCTTGGCCCTTACTGTAAATTTCCTTACACCACAAATTCGCTATTTAATATATCGGGCATGAGCTTTGGTGCGCTATCAAGCCCTGCTGTGCGTGCACTATCCAAGGGGGCAAAATTAGCAGGATGTTGGATGAACACAGGAGAAGGCGGCCTTAGCCCATATCACTTAGAAGGAGGTGCCGATATTGTATTTCAAATTGGCACCGCAAAATACGGTGTACGCGACGAGCAGGGAAATTTAAGTACAGAAAAGCTAAAAGCCGTTGCTGCACATCCAGCGGTTAAAATGTTTGAACTGAAAATGAGCCAAGGTGCTAAGCCAGGCAAAGGCGGCATGTTACCTGGACGAAAAGTGAATGCTGAAATTGCCAAAATAAGAGGCATACCCGAAGGGCAGGATTCTATTAGCCCAAATGGGCACCCAGAAATAAAAAATCCAAACGATATTCTAGACATGCTTACCACCATCAGAACTACAACGGGTAAACCGACAGGTTTTAAAGCGGTTATTGGTGAACATACTTGGTTAGAAAGTTTATTTGCCGAGATTAATCATCGTGGCATTGAGTCCGCACCCGACTTTATTACTATTGATAGTGCGGATGGCGGTACCGGCGCAGCACCACAATCTTTATTAGATTCTGTGGGGTTACCGCTTAAAGAAAGCCTTCCTTTAGTTATACAGCTATTAAAGAAACATGGTCTTAGAGAGCGAGTTAAAATTATTGTTTCGGGTAAATTAATTGTGCCTTCCAAAGTCGCATGGGCATTAGCACTAGGAGCCGACTTTGTGGTTTCTGCGCGAGGGCATATGTTTGCACTAGGCTGCATTCAGGCTATGCAATGTAATAAAGATACTTGCCCAACAGGAATTACTACGCATAATGAACGTTTACAACGTGGTTTGAATGTTGAAGATAAAGCGCAGCGGGTTGCAAATTATAATAAATACATCCATTACGGTGCGGGGCTTATTGCACATTCTTGTGGCGTTACCAGTGCTCGCGAATTAAAACGCAAACATGTACGTATAGTACAAGAAAGCGGTCTTTCTGAGCCGCTAGATAAAATGTACGAGCATTACCATTAAATACTTGCTTGTTAATTATTGATGATGAAGTGTATTGCTCGCTTGAATGCCGGTGATTTTTAATCGTTCTAATTCGCAGCTAAACAAAAACTCTAGTGCTTCTAGGTGGCGACGCACTTCAGCAATATTTTTGCCAACGGCATATAAGCCATGACCGCGAATTAATACACCAAATTTAATCGGTGAGTGCAAATGGTGATCGCTGACTAATAAGCTTAAACGGTCAATATCTTGGTCGTTATCAAAAATCGGAATGCTTAAGGTTTCTAAATGTGAGGTAAAACCACTGAGCACTTTTTGCATTTCGTAACCGCTTAAATCAAGCTGATGAGCTTGCGTTACTTGTGAAAGCACCGTTGCTGCAACAGATTGAGTATGCAATACACATTGCGCCTCAGGAATTAACTGATACAAACTTAAATGTAATTTCGCTTCGCTTGATAAAGCCTGAGGAGGATTTAAGTTTTGGTGGCCTAACTGTAAAAAATGCTCATGGGTAAGTTGAGCCTTATCGCAGCCATTAGTCGTTATAACAAAGCCATTTTGGGTGCGGGCTGATAAATTTCCACCCGAGGCAGGAACCCAACCTTGTTGGCTGATCCATTTTGCGGCTTCTATAAGGTTTGAAATAGCGGTATGGTTGTCTTGCATATTTTCCTCACAAATAACAATTAAAGTACAGTTTAGACGGCTAAACTTCCGTTTTTAATCATAGCATTGCTCTGTACACAAAACCATCATCAGGAGACTTCGTGTTTGACAGTAAACTCCCCAATTTAGGTATTAGTATATTTAGCCAAATGAGTGGCTTGGCTAATAAGTTTTCGGCAATTAATCTTTCGCAAGGTTTTCCTGAGTTTGATACCCCTGAGTATTTAAAAGCGCAGTTAAGCGAGTATGTAGCGCAAGGGGTTAATCAATACTCGCCTTCCAGCGGTGTACCTAAACTGCAGCAGCAAATTGCAGCATTAGTTCAGCGAAAATACAAAGCGCAAATTGATGGAACAAGCCAAGTAACTATAACTTCAGGAGCAACTGAAGCATTATTTGTAGCGATTCAAACTATTGTGCGCGAGGGTGATGACGTTATTGTATTTGATCCTGCTTACGACTCATATCAACCAGCCATTGAACTAGCTGGCGGCAAGTCAGTGCATGTTGCGCTAGCCGCTCCCGATTACGCTATAAATTGGCAAACAGTAAATCAAGCTATCACAGCAAATACTCGCGCAATTATTATTAATACTCCGCACAACCCCAGTGGCAAAGTGTTAAAACAGCAAGATATCAACGAACTAAAAAAACTAGTGAGTGCTCACAATTTATATGTAATAAGCGATGAGGTTTATGAGCATATAACGTTTGATCAACAGCCACACCTAAGTGCACTACGTGACGAGGAGCTACTGGCAAAAAGCTTTGTTATTTCAAGCTTTGGTAAAACCTTTCATAGCACCGGTTGGAAAATGGGCTACTGTATTGCGCCTACTGATTTATGCGAAGAATTTCGAAAGATTCATCAGTATGTTACTTTTTCAAGCTTTACGCCTGCACAACATGCATTAGCAGATATGTTAGAGCAACATGCTGAACACATTGACCAGTTAAGTGAGTTTTATCAACAAAAGCGTGATGTACTCAGTAATGCTCTACAAGACAGCCGCTTTAGCATTTTACCAAGTGAAGGCACCTACTTTTTACTGCTTGATTACAGTGATGTATCGGATTTAAATGACGTAGAATTTTGTCAGTGGCTGGTAGAGCAAGCAGGCGTGGCAGCCATTCCACTAAGTGTATTTTACCAGCAGCCAAATAACGATAAAGTTATTCGCTTATGTTTTGCTAAAAACGATCAAACCTTAATAGAGGCGGCGCGCATCTTATGTCAACTTTAACTTTTACATTATTGCAAAGCTCGCTGCATTGGCTCGATAAAAAAGCCAATTTAGCTATGTTTGAAAAACAGCTTGCTAATATCACCAATCAACCTGATTTAATTGTATTGCCCGAAACCTTTGCCACTGGATTTGCGGTTAACCTTGATTGTGGCGAACCTGAAAATGGCTCAGTACTGAATTGGCTTAAAACACAAGCTAAAAAACATAATGCAGTGATTGCTGGCTCAGTATTGGTAACCCAAGGAGACAAAAAGGCCAACCGGTTTTATTGGGTACAACCAAGTGGTGAGGTACGTTATTACGATAAGCGCCACTTATTTTGTTTGGGTAACGAGGGCGAATTTGTAGTAGCAGGACAAACCCGTGAAGTGTTTGAAATAAAAGGGTTTAAAATTTTACCGCAAGTTTGCTACGATTTACGTTTTCCGGTGTTTCAGCGCAATAACAATGACTACGACGTAATGATAAATATTGCCAACTGGCCAGCTGCAAGGCGTAATGTGTGGGACACTTTATTAATAGCGCGAGCAATGGAAAACCTGTGCTACGTGGTTGGCGTAAATCGGGTTGGCGAAGATGGCAATGGTATTGACCACAGCGGTGGAACCGCAGTGTATGACTTTAAAGGTGAGCCACTGATTAAAGCGCATGATTACCAGCAAGCATTATTAACAATCACGTTAAATAAAGCGCCGCTTGATGAGTTTAGAGCTAAATTCCCGGCACATTTAGATGCCGATGCTTTTGCATTGGTATAAATTAGCGCCCAGCCGATAAAGTGCTAAAATAACCGCTGATATTTTTATTGGCGGCTTTATGAATACAACCCTTATTACACCGGTAATTTTAGCTGGCGGCATTGGTACACGGCTTTGGCCGCTATCGCGCCAAGCAATGCCAAAGCAGTTTTTATCTTTGCTTGATGATAATAACCAGCAGTCATTATTACAAAGCACATTATTACGGGTTGCAACTGAGAACTTTAATCCCGCTATTTTGGTCTGTAATGAGCAGCATCGATTTATTGCCGCGGAGCAGGCAGCATTTGCAAAACCCTATGCCATAGTACTTGAGCCAGAAGGTAAGAATACCGCACCAGCTATTGCCCTTGCCGCGCACTATGCTTTAAAAAATAATATTACGGGCCCTTTGTTGGTGGTGCCTGCCGATCATCATATTGCAGACTTTACCGCATTAACGGCTCAGTTATCTGATGCGATTAAACTTGCTGAGCAAGGTAAATTAGTTACATTTTCAATCACACCAACAGAGCCACACACAGGTTATGGATATATAAAACAGGGCGCAGCAATCAAAGGTACCTGTTGTTTCGAAGTTGACCAGTTTAAAGAAAAGCCTGATTTAGCAACGGCATTAACTTATTTAGCTGAGGGCGGTTATAGTTGGAACAGTGGTATGTTCTTATTTACTCCCGCTGCTTATCTGCAAGAGCTTGAGCGCTTTGCCCCAAAAATTGCTAAAAGTGTTGCCAGTGCTACTGATTTTAAACAAGACTTAGCGTTTACCAGAGCAAATGCCCATGCACTTGAAGCTTGCCCAAGTGACTCAATTGACTACGCTATTTTAGAGCGCAGCAATAATGTAGTGGTAATGCCAGTGGCGTTAAAGTGGAGCGATGTCGGCAGTTTTTCTGCACTGGCTGCGCTGAGTAAAAAAGATTCACAAGGTAATAGCTCACACCAAGAACATATTGCACAAAACAGTATTAATAATCTAGTTATTAGCGAAGATGGACACACAATTGCTACTTTAGGTGTGAGCGATTTAGCGATTGTACATACTCATGATGCTACCTTGGTTGCAAAGCAAGATTCGCTTGAAGGCTTGCCTTTAATACTTAAGCAATTGGCAATTACGCAAAATGACAAACTGGCGCATCATCAGGTGGTTTACCGCCCTTGGGGGAATTATCGTACGCTAGTAGAAAGTATCGGCTTTAAGGTTAAAAAAATTACCGTAAAAAGCGGGGCTAGGCTCTCAACTCAGCGTCATCAGCACCGTGCCGAGCATTGGGTGGTAGTATCAGGCACTGCAGATATATGTATTGATCAACAAAGCTTAACACTGACCCATGACCAATCTTGTTATATTGGTGCAAAGCAACTGCACAGCTTAGCGAATAATCAGCCCGAGCCGTTAATTGTTATTGAAGTGCAAACGGGTGCCACATTGGATGAAAGTGACATAGAGCGATTTGACGATATATACGGTAGAAAATAACAGTATAAATAGTGAATATGGTTGATCATTTGTTACGGTCGTAAAACTTGGTAGCCCGTAACCGTATTACCCTAGCCCTTGGCGCACATACTTTAAATACGCCTCTAAACTGTGTTGCCACAGTGTGCTGGCTTCATTTAACGAGTTATTTAATGGTTTTTTATCTAGCAGGCGTCGCTCAATTTTTTTAAGAGCCAGTCCATAGCTATTAAAGCCAAGTTGCATTGCGGTGCTGGCTTGACGATGTAAGAGCTTTATACACTGCTCGGGGTCTTGCTCTAATAAAGCTTGGCAACGGCTCAGTTTGTTACGCGCAGAGAGGATAAACTCATTATAAATAGAAGATACTTCATCAATACTAAAAGAGCTTGTTAAGGTCTCTGTGGCAGTTTCATCGTATAACGTATCAATCAGCTCGACGGCAATGTTGGCTGTTTGTGTTGACTGTGAATCACTTAATGCTTGGCGTAGTTTTTCTTGCTTTAATGGCTTGCCAACAATGTCTTTAATACCCAGTGCTAAGTATTCTTTTATTTCATCAGGGCTCAAACTGGCGGTAAAGGCCAGCACCGGAGTTCGCTGATTTTTATGCTCCACTCGTTTGAGTGTTTTTAGCACTTGCTGCCCTGTTAAATCGGGTAAGTTCATATCAAGTAACACCACATCAAAGTGGTATTTTTTCATCAACTCAATCGCACTTTTGCCATCTTTAGCGAGCTTAATTTTATGCTCGTCGTCAGCCATAAATTCAACAGCTATTTTTTGGTTTAAATCTAAATCTTCAACAAGTAACACATCAAGTCCGGTTAAATAATCCTTACTTTGATGGCGCTGCTCTACAAGGCTAAGTTCACCTATGGCTAGCGTCATGTTAAAGCTAAATACGCTACCCACTCCCAGCTCACTGGTAATTTCTAGCTGGCTATTAATTTTATCGAGTAAACGACTGGTTATAGCTAGCCCAAGCCCTGTTCCGCCTTTTTCCTTACCGGCACTGCTTTGGATGTAGGGCTCAGTTAAATAATCAATTTCATCTTTTTCAATACCCGGGCCTGAATCGAGTACGCTTACTTTAAGGGTATGATCGAGCTGAGTTTCATTAATTAAATCAATCTGTACTTTTACTGTGCCGGTGTCGGTAAATTTAATCGCATTACCAACAAGATTAATAATGATTTGTCTGAGCTTTTGTTGGTCGCAGTAATAACAGGCTTTATCAGGGATGTTACAGGCAAGCTCAAATTTAAGCTGTTTTTGTTCGGCCAGAGGACTTAACAGCAGGCATAAGTTTTGTAGCCAAGTTTTGAACTCTATGTCTTCTTCGTACAAGGCTTCGTCATGCTGATCTAAGCTTGCGTATTCCAGCACTTTATCTACTAGTAAGTTGAGTGACTCTGCTGAGTTGATAATGGCTTCGCAATAAGCTTTATTGCGGCTGTCGCTAGTTTGGTTTAACACCAGTTGTGCGCTGCCTAAAATGCCGTTTAATGGGGTGCGTATTTCATGGCTTATAGTTGATAAAAAGAGCCCGCGAATCTCTAAGTCTTTATGTGCTTTTTCGGTAAGTTTATTAAGCCTTAATTCTCTGCGTTCATTACACAATAGAGCCATACCGGCTGCATAAAACATAGGGGCAATCACACTGTTCAAAAATAATAGTGAGTCAAACCATGGGTTTAATATTGCATCTTGTTGTGCAACGCGATCCATAAAAATAGTTCGAGTGATAAAACTGGCTGCAACCAAGGTTAAAATAATAATGTAAACAATACTGGCATTAGGATAAGGTTTTCGCGCATATTTAAAAAAAACAAATAGTAAAAAAGAGGCTTCTACAATATGTTGAAAGTCAGAAATATAAACCCGTGAGCGCATAGATGGCTGAAAAAAAGTGAAGTAAACAAGCAATAAAGCGCTGGCAGCGGTAAATAGGCAAACAAATTTAAAACCACGACCACGATAATTTAAAAACTGACTCAGCGATAAGCAATGCACAATGGACGCTAAAAACATCATGCTATTAGCAAAGGTAATGGCAAGCTTTTCAGGGATTTTACCTATGAGCGCAAAGCCCACAATGGCGGCTAATAGTAGTAAAGGGTAGGAGATATAAAGTAACGTGCCGGGAACATGCTTATTGGTACGCCAAGTTAAAAAATTTAGTAACGTCATCACTGTCATAACAGCGATACTGGCAAAATAAAGCGTAAATGAGTCGAGCATTAAGACCCCAACAGCGATTTTTAAAGAAGATATAAAAACAGGCACCTAAAGTGCCTGTATTGAATTTATTAAAATAAGCCTTAACGAATCTCGTCAGGAATATTTTGTTGTGCCCAAGAGAGTAGTTCAATACGGTTACGACATTTAGTTTTTCTAAATGCACTGTATAAATGAGTCTTAACCGTGTGCGGGCTAATGCTTAACTCTTCAGCAATTTCTTTATTTTTAGAACCATTACTCATTAACGAGATAATTGCTTTTTCACGTTTAGTGAGTTTGATTGGCTCAATATCACCATCGGTTAGCTTGTGTAGTGCGTCTTTATTAAATTGCAGCATGCGGTTAAGCGCATTACACATAATATCACGACGATACCAAAGCTGATCTTCAAGTAGTAAACGAATCCCTTTCATGAGTACATCAGCATTATCGGTGGTGTAAAATACACCGCGAATACCACTGAGTAATGCACGATTAGCAAGCTCTGGGTTTTCATCTAAATTAAACAACACAATATCGCATTTGATACGCAAATTAACGAGTTGTTCTTTTAGCTTAGTCCACGCGTCTTTACTTGATGTTTCAATGAACAATAAGCGAGTACCTACCGGAACATCTAAAATATTTGTACCCGTAGTTACGTCAAGGCCCTGTGTTTTTAACAAAGGCTCTAAAACGTTAATACCAATAGTGTTAATTGGTTCTTCGTCTAACAACAAAAAGGCTGAACTGCTCATGTTTTTTTACTCTTTTATAAAGCTGGCTAATTAATCTTACCACGATCCCTGCACACCTTTTGTATTAGGGAATAACAATTTCACTGGAGAAAAGGTGCGATTTCCAATTATTTAAACATAAAATGTTGCAAATAAGTAATTGTTTTTTTGGTATATAAGAAAAACGCCGTATTTTTAATGTATTTTTTAAGATACAGGATTTAATGGGTGATTATAGCGCAACTTTTTTAGTGTTTTGATACGGAGGCCAGCCCATTTCTTTTCCCGCCAGCATATGCAAATGAATATGGTAAACGGTTTGTCCACCGTGTTCATTGCAGTTCATCACCACGCGGTAGCCGTCATCGCTAAAATTAAGTTGTTTGGCAAGCTTAGCCGCTACCACATATAGATGACCAACAAGATGTGAGTTTTCCTCAGTGACATCATTAATCGTGGCAATGGCTTGTTTAGGAATAATCAACGCATGAAAGGGTGCTTGAGGGTTAATATCTTTAAATGCAAGTGCTAGGTCGTCTTCGTAAATAATGTCAGCAGGAATTTCACGATTAATAATTTTAGTAAAAATAGTCTCTTGACTCATAATGATGACTCTAATTTGTTCGATTAATATGTATGTCACTAATGACAAATTTTGCCAGCAGTGTCAAACTGAAATCAACTAAAGGAGTAATTATGCGTAAATCAATATTATTAGGCAGTGTAGCGGCGCTCTTGGTGAGTGCATCTAGTTTGGCAGAAAACATTCACTTTCCCGAGGAGTTTGTTCCTTTACAAGTGGGTGAACGAGTCATTGAAAGTTCGATTTTTAGTCGTGTTGATGATGTTGAATTAGCACCGGGTACTTATCAGTTAAAGCTTAAATACACAGATTTATATGATTTAGGTTATGACGATCACGAAGTGATTGAGTCAGAGCCTTTTTGGGTCAATGTAACTGTTGAAGCAGGTAAAGATTACACCTTAGTATTTAATCGTGCTGAAAATGCGGTGGCAGCGAAAGTATTTGCTGAGGCACCGCAAGTAAGCTTAAAAGCAAAAGGCAGTACCTTAGCTGAGCCATTAAATGTGATAGCTGAACGACAACTACAAAGTTCACAGTTTAATCAGCAGGCCTCAGAAACCCCTGCCGGTCCACAAAAACCAAGCCGCCCAATTAAACCGATTGCGCCAATTAATGGTAAGGGCATGCCAAGCGCTGCCAATATGCTCGACTTTTGGTGGCAACAAGCAACGCTCGCTGAAAGGCAGGCTTTTTTAGATAAAGTAACAAAATAATTAAGCATTAAAAAAGGGCCAAGTTGGCCCTTTTTAATTTATTGATAACGCTATTTAAATAATGCGTCAATGGTACCTTGTGCCAGTGGGTGATAACCCGGACGTGCTTTTAAGTATACGCTTTGTGCCCAATCTTTTTTACCATTGGTAATAAGCGCTTTATAAAGCGGCACGATAAGCTTACGACGACCAATACCCGATAAATGCTTATCAAGCGCAGGGTAAATCGGTTGGTAACCATTACCTACTGCTAGCATGTACCATGCAAACGCACGTTCTGCGTTGGTTGATTGGGTTAAGTTAAACTCGCCGTCTAATTCAGTCATTTTTTCAATGCTTAGATCGCGCGGTAAGTTGTTTAAAAAGTGTAGCCACTCATGCACAGTCCAATTTGCAGTGGGTAATTGTGCGGCAGTTGTATCCCCTTTTAACCAGCTCGCTGTTGCAGTATCGACTTTATCGAACGCGTCAGAGGTTGGGTTAGGTGCATCACTTGGTAAACCTGGCTGAAAAATCCACTCGTTTACTTTATCCATGGTCACTACGCCTGGATACTTTTCAATTAAGTTAGCTTTGATGTAAGTAACAAATTGCGCAGTGGTTAGCGATTTAAATGCAAACTCATTAAAGTAGGTCTTAACAAAATCATCAAACTTATCACGGCCGTATTTTTCTTCTAGGTAAATTAAAAATAGCTGACCTTTTGTGTAAGGCACTGAGCTAAACGCATCATCCGGATCGCGGCCATTTAGTTTTAAATTAAGGCGTGTATCTGGGGCATCAATGGTTTTAAGTTGCGCACGCAGGCCAGCTGCATCAAGTGCTTGTTCCATAACAGCACGGTCACGCCCAAATACCTCTTCCATAATGCGGTTTTCAACGTAAGAGGTAAAACCTTCGTTTAACCATAAATCTTCCCATGTAGCGTTCGTCACTAAGTTGCCAGACCAAGAATGTGCCAGTTCATGCGCAATCAGATTAACTAAGCTTTTATCGCCAGCAACAACCGTAGGCGTAATAAATGATAAGCGTGGGTTTTCCATACCACCAAACGGAAAGCTAGGTGGTAGCATAAGTAAATCATAACGACCCCATGCATAGTCGCCGTACATGGCATTGGTTTTGTCGATCATCGCTTGGGTGTCATTAAATTCAGCAACCGAGGCGTCTAAAATAGTTGGCTCTGCAAAAATACCAGTTTGCTTAGACATGGCCTTAAATTCTAAGTTACCTGCACCAATTGCAATTAAGTAAGGTGAAATTGCTTGTGGCATAGTGAAGTGGTAATCACCATCTTTATAAAGAGCATCTTTATTATCAGCACTCATTACTGCACGAATATCCTCAGGGGTATGAATGCGCGCATTATAAGTTACACGCATTGCTGGGGTATCTTGCACTGGGATCCAACTACGTGCATGTATCGCTTGCGATTGACTATACATAAACGGGTGCGTTTTACTGGCTGTTTGCTCTGGCGTTAACCACTGTAAGCCCGACGCTTCTGGGCGGCTGTTATAGTAAATACGGACTTTTTCAGCTTGGCTTTTAAATGTAATGGTTAGTTTTGAGCCTTTAACATCGTCGCGATTAGCAAGGTTAAAACTAGCTTTATGCCAATTGCCATTTGCCGTTTGATACATCACTTTATCAATATCAAGATCACGGGTATCAAGTACTAGCTTTTTACTGTTGGCATTTTGCCACTGTAGCGTATGCTCAACAAAACCTTCCAATTGCTTATCAGCAAAGTCGATGTCTAAATCAAGGTTTAAATGCGTGGTGATAACATCATCAAGGTTGGCGTAGGAATTTTGATCAATAGCGCTGGCCATTGCTTGCGAGCACATACCTGCCATAGCGAGGCTTAAAAAAAGAGGTTTGATTTTCATAATTACCTTGAGTACAAATAAAAAAAGTGCAGGTTTTATATCATGATTGCTGCAGTGGGTTGAACAATTTTTACAAGCTGATGCGCAATTTGCGACGATGAGTTAAACTAGAGCGATTAATTACTGCTACCTTTAGAGGGCTTTGTGCCGCACTCATTACAACCCCTACATACATTTGCATTAAGTAGCCAATGCCAAAATTTTGTCGAGATTACCGACTCAGCGCAGCTTAAAAGTCAGTGCTTTAAAGTCCCTTTTTGTTTGTTGGGTGAGGGCAGTAATACTATTTTTTTAAATGACTATGCAGGCACGGTCATTAAAATGGCAACCCAAGGCATTACTATAACTGAGCGCTCGCATGACTTTTTAGTTAGTGTAGCTGCCGGTGAAAATTGGCATCAATTAGTGACTTACTTGCTGGAGCAAGGTATTGCGGGGTTTGAAAACTTAGCTCTCATCCCTGGTACAGTCGGCGCTGCACCAGTACAAAATATTGGTGCCTATGGCGTAGAAATAGCTCAGTTTATTGAAGCTGTTGACTATTTTGATATTGATAGCGGTAGCTTTAAATCTTTAACTAATCAGCAATGTCACTTTGCTTATCGTGAATCGGTATTTAAACACGCGCTAAAAAATAAAGCAGTGATCACCCAAGTGCACTTTAAGTTGTCCAAAATATGGCAGCCAGTACTCAGTTATGGGCCGCTACAACAACTAAAAAACCCGACGCCACAGCAAGTGTGCGCACAAGTGATACAAACGCGTAACAGCAAACTCCCAAATCCCTATAAGCTGGCTAATGCAGGCAGTTTTTTTAAGAACCCTATTATCACCAATAGTGAATTAGCGCAGTTAATTACGACATATCCTGAGGTACCTCATTACCCGCATGGTGCCGGTTACCATAAAGTGGCTGCAGGGTGGTTAATAGAGCAAGCGGGATTAAAGGGATATAAAATTGCAGGTATAGAAGTGCATCAACAGCAAGCGCTGGTACTAGTTAATCATGGTAATAGTACAGGGGATGATTTAATTAATATGATTGCTCACATTCAGGATATTGTTTTAACACGTTACAACATAAGTTTAGAACACGAAGTGCGGTTAATTGATCAACACAATGAATGCCATATCTCTTTGGAGCAATCAGTATGAAGGCACCTGATGGAAACAAGCTGGCTATTTTAAATGCACTGAATGAAGGTGGGTTTGTCTCTGGGCAAGCACTAGGTGATGAATTAGGAATAAGTCGCGCGGCGGTAAGTAAGCATATTCAAAGCTTACAGGCTATGGGCTTAGATGTATTTAAAGTTACGGGTAAAGGCTATTGCTTAAATAACCAAGTAGGTTTACTTAATCAGCAAAGTATACAGCAGCACTATACTGAGTTAGGCGCTAATATCGCGAATATTGAAGTGCAACCACTGATTGATTCAACCAACAGCGAGTTAATGCGCCGTATTCAAGCTAAAGCAGCGCTCGAATCGGGCACCGTGATTGTAGCCGAAATGCAGCAAGCAGGGCGGGGGCGTCGAGGCCGAGTATGGCAATCACCCTTTGGTGCAAACTTATACTACAGTTATTTTTGGCGCTTAGACGATGGCTTACAAGCCGCGATGGGCGTATCAATTGCTGTTGGTTTAGCGGTGTATGATGCGATAAAAGCACTTTATGGTATTGAAGTAGAGCTTAAATGGCCAAACGACATTTATATAAACAAACAAAAACTCGCAGGTGTCTTAGTGGAATTAGACGGGCAGCCACAAGGGCCATGTCAGTTGGTAATAGGGATTGGTATTAATTTAAATATGCCACAAAGTGCCAGTCAGTACATTGACCAAGCGTGGACCGATTTAAGTCAGCACACCCAGCAGCTAGAAAAAAATCAACTAGTAGCTTCATTAACTTATTGTTTAGAGCAACGCTTAGCGCAATATCGTGAGAATGGCTTACAAACTATGTATCAACAATGGAATGCATTAAATGCATTTGCTGGTCAGCAGGTAGAGCTTAATACCGGGCATCGAAGTTGGTGTGGTATTTGTGAAGGTATAGATGCGCACGGTGGTGTACGTATTCGCCAAGACGGTGAAGTGAAAAGTTATTATGGCGGTGAGATTTCATTAAGAAAGGCGCAAGCATGAGATTACTCATTGATGTAGGTAATACCTCGCTCAAAGCTGTATTGTGGCAAAGTGGGCAAATACAGCCATGCGATACTAATAATATTCCATGGCTGCAAATTACGGTTGTTGTTTACGCTTGTGTGGGTCGTAGTGAATTACTCAAGCAGCTATTAGAAAAAGCCCAAGCACAAAATATCGATTGCTTTGAGGCTACGGTTAGTCATGAGCTCGGTACGTTGCATTGCGCGTATCAACAAGTGGGTAATTTGGGTATAGATAGATGGTTGGCGCTCATTAGTGGTTATACGCTTTACCCTAATACGGCCGCAATTGTTGTTGATGCTGGCACGGCAACGACTATAGACGTCCTTAATAATGATGGGCAGCACTTAGGTGGTTGGATATTACCAGGGCTTGATTTAATGACTGCCTCACTCACTCAAAATACTCAGCGCGTATTTGATGATGAAAACACGCCATTTGCTAATGAACTTGGCAAAAATACCCCTAACGGATTAAAAAACGGCGCTTTAGTGGCAACTATTGGCGCAATTGAACAAGCAAAGCTGCATTTAAATACAAAAAATAGCCTTTTAATTTTTGCTGGTGGTTATGGTCAGCTATTACAAGGTCATTTTTCAGACAGTATTTTCGACCCAATGCTAGTGATGAAAGGCTTAAATTACTGGTATGAGTTAGCTAAAAAGAGTTAAAAACAACAAAAAAACTGCTTTTTGCGCGAATAGTGAGCGTTTGAAGCATAAAATCACATTTTTTTTAATTTTTTGGTTGCATCCCAATAAACCTTACTCTAGAATCTCGCCCCGTACTAAAGCAGTGCCGACTTAGCTCAGCTGGTAGAGCAACTGACTTGTAATCAGTAGGTCAACCGTTCGACTCGGTTAGTCGGCACCACTTTCCTTTTACCGGAAGTGCTTAGTATAAAGAATTATCGTGGAGGGGTTCCCGAGCGGCCAAAGGGATCAGACTGTAAATCTGACGGCTCAGCCTTCGCTGGTTCGAATCCAGCTCCCTCCACCACTTTATTCTAGACGGTTAGAGGTAGTTTAAGAACAGGTTCCTTAAAGCGGGCATCGTATAATGGCTATTACCTCAGCCTTCCAAGCTGATGATGCGGGTTCGATTCCCGCTGCCCGCTCCAATTTGATGATGCTGATATAGCTCAGTTGGTAGAGCGCACCCTTGGTAAGGGTGAGGTCGGCAGTTCAAATCTGCCTATCAGCACCAGTCAATTGAATCTCCTTAAACACTTCCTTTATCTGTCAGAAAAAACTATTTGAAATTTGAAAAAATTAACTTAATCTACCTATGGTGGATTATTTTCATATGTAATCTAGATACACAAAACTGATAGGTTCCGTCATGGCAAAAGAAAAGTTTGAA
>NZ_PNDH01000057.1:0-29935 GCF_005887175.1 Pseudoalteromonas sp. S1612
ACAACGTACAAAATACTGACTAACTTAGTAAATGCGGCACTAGCTCAGTTGGTAGAGCGCGACCTTGCCAAGGTCGAGGTCACGAGTTCGAGCCTCGTGTGCCGCTCCAATCTTATTTACTTTCCAGATATTCATTTTCAAATAGCAAAAAATGACCCATACGCGAATCATTATAAATTTAATTTATGTAACTTTTTTGAAATGTTCAATGTGTGCGAATGATCTATGTTGTAAAATCTAAAACGCTTCGCCTTGCAAAGTTGCAATAATGTGCCTTGAACCACCATGATCACGGTGCTCACCTAAGTATATTCCTTGCCAAGTTCCCAGCGCTAACTGACCGTGACTAATCGGGATAGTTAATTCGCAACCTAAGGTACTGGTTTTTATATGGGCAGGCATATCATCATCGCCCTCATAGTCATGACGGTAATAAGGCTGGCGCTCTGGAACAAATTGATTAAAGTGGCTTTCCATATCCATACGCACGGTAGGATCGGCATTTTCATTAATGGTTAAGCTGGCTGAGGTGTGTTGAATAAATAAGTGTAATAAACCAACTTTAAATTGGCTTATTTGTGGGAGTTGATTGAGTTTGTCGTTATCAATTAAATGAAAGCCCCGCGAGCGAGGCTTTAATGTAATTGTGGTTTGCGACCAGCTCATAGCTTATCAAAACTCACTTCAATATTGGCATTACCTGCGTCACTGGTAAACGGCATAAGAATTTTTTTGCCGTCACTTTTGTGAGTAATAGTGTGGTTTTTACCAGACACAACAATGGGTGTTGCCATGGCAAAATCATAGCCTTTTTCACCTAATAAATTCTTAGCACCACCGGTAACCATATTAGTTATTTCACCGACCATGTCGGTCACTTCTTCATTTATGTCGTCTGGTCGTTCGCCTAACATTCGTTCCATAATGGTCAGCGCTAAACCTTCGTCGAAGGTAATTGAAAATGAACCGCGAGTTTGAGGGCCAACCATACCAATTAATCCCGATACATCACCACAGGCTATCTCATCTGTTTTAATGCGTGGCTTGCCTGGTTTTAACTGAGTTTGAGCCATAGTGCTCAATACATTCATCAAAGAAGCTAAAAAGGGATTAATGAACTCTACATTCATATTAGATGTCCTTAAATTGGTACTGATAAAGGTTATACGCAAAGTATAGCTATAGTCGCTTACCTATGCTCGGCAAGAGTCACATTTACCATGTGCTTCTATTGTTTGCCCGGAAACTACAAAGCCACTTTCGGCTGCCAAGTTATTGAGCTCATGTGAAATTACTGTTGAGTGCAGCTCTTTAACAAAGCCGCAGCTATCACAAATTAATAGCTGAACAGGATGAATATGATCAAAATGATGACACAGCATAAATGCATTGGTGCTTTCAATTTTATGAATAAAACCGAGTTCGGCTAAAAAGTCTAAAGCACGATAAATCGTTGCAGGTTTAGCACCTGTTTCAGTGACTTTCAATTGCTCAAGTAAATCGTACGCCCCCACACCACCTTGGGCACTGGCCAATAAACGAAATACCTTCTCGCGAATTGGTGTGAATCGCGCACCACGGTTGTCGCACACTTGTTTTGCTTTACTTACGAGTGATTCTATATTCATCTTCTCTCATCCTTACGCTGCCGTGATATACTAACATACTGTATTGTAGTTGCAGCGTTTTATTAACCGATTTAGTGAAAAGGTACTCATTAATGCATGAACTATTAGCTATATTTATTTTCTTTTTTGCGGTTATCGATCCAATTGGCACAATCCCGGTTTTTATCGCCGTAACTCGTGGAGATGACGACAAGTTTAAGCGTAAAGTGATTTTTAAAGCCGTGGGTGTGTCTGCTTTAGTGCTGTTATTTTTTGTAGTTGCTGGCGAACAATTACTGAATGTGATTGAGATCCCGCTCTCGGCATTTCAAATAGCAGGTGGTTTAATTTTATTAATTTTTGCACTTTCCATGACCTTTGGTGAAAGCAAACCTGAAGCTGAAATTAAAAGTGTTAGAGACAGCACTGAAACCGCTATTTTTCCGCTCGCTATCCCATCAATAGCCAGTCCTGGTGCCATGTTAGGTGCGGTATTAATGACACGCAATGAGGAATATACCTGGGTTGAACAAATGATTACTTCATCAATGATGTTAGCTGTTTTAGTGGTGGTACTGATTTTGTTATTACTTGCTACGCATGTACATAAAATAATAGGTGATAGTGGGGCGAGTATTATTAGTCGAATTATGGGGTTAATTTTAAGCTCAGTCGCGGTGACTAATATTTTAAACGGTATTGCACAATACTTTGGCTTGCAAGTGTTTGCTTAATATTGCTGCGCATAGGGCTTTTGTGTAAAATGCAGCGCCGTTTAAGCTGTGCTTAAATTATAAATTTTTGAGGATCACATTTTGGATAAACGTACTTTAAATCGACGCTTTAGCGTGGCACCCATGCTCGATTGGACTGATCGCCACTGTCGTACGTTTCATCGTAAAATGACTAAGCACACCGTGCTCTACACTGAGATGATCACAACTGGCGCTATTTTATTCGGTCGTGGTGACTACTTGCATTTTAATCAGCACGAAGGCCCTGTGGCATTGCAATTAGGTGGATCAGACCCGCAAGCGCTAGCACAGTGTGCCAAGCTTGCTGGTGAGCGCGGTTATGATGAAATAAACCTTAATGTAGGTTGTCCGTCAGATCGTGTGCAAAATGGACGTTTTGGTGCCTGTTTAATGGCCGAGCCTAATTTAGTTGCAGAGTGTGTTGCTGCAATGAAAAGTGAAGTTAATATTCCGGTTACAGTTAAAACTCGTATTGGTATTGATGAGCAAGATTCTTATGAATTTTTATGTGCTTTGATAGAGGCTTCACATAAAGTTGGCTGTGATGACTTTATTATTCATGCGCGCAAAGCATGGCTAAAAGGATTGAGCCCGAAAGAAAATCGCGAAGTTCCTGAGCTTAACTACCCCCGAGTTTACCAGCTTAAAAAAGATTACCCTCAACTTGATTTAAGTATTAACGGTGGTGTTAAAACCATTGAGCAAAGTCTTGAGCATTTACAGTACATAGATGGGGTTATGGTGGGCCGAGAGGCTTACAGTAATCCATTTATGCTTAATGAAGTAGATGAAAAAATTTATGGTGATGCGGCTAATACTCAGTCTCGACATGATGTTGTACGCTCTATGTATGATTATATTGAAGAAGAGATGCGTTTAGGGGCTAATTTTTGGCATGTTGCACGCCACATGCTGGGTATTTTTCAGGGGCAACCCGGTGCGCGTGGCTTTAGACGCCACTTATCTGAAAATGGTCATGGTAAGCAAGCTGATTTAAGTGTTATGGATAAAGCGTTAAGTTACGTACCCGAGTAATGCCAATTTAATGGAATTGGCGTAACAGATGCTCTTTATAGAAAAAGCCACCTCAGGTGGCTTTTTTTGATCCCAAATTTTAGTCAAAAATGTAATTTATTAGCCAATTCGACTTAATTTCATTCAGTGACTAGTCATTAACTTACCCGCCAAAAATAATTTAAATTATTGATATTTAATGAAAATAAAAGAATTTTAAGTTGTTGGCATAACTCTTGGAATCCTGTTGATGTATAAATAAAAAATCATCAGGAGAATAACATGGGTATATTTAATCGCGTAAACGACGTCATTCAAGCAAATATCGTAGCTATGCTTGATAAAGCTGAAGATTCAGAAAAACTACTTAATTTGATGCTAACCGAAATGCAAGAGGCACTTAATGAGTGTCGTAGCACCGCGGCAGCACTATTATGTGAAGAAAAGAATATCAAGCGTCAAATAAGCAATAAACAACAAGCGCTCACAAATTGGCAATTAAAGGCCGAACATGCCATTGCAAAAAATCGTGACGATTTAGCTAAATCAGCACTAGCTGAAAAACACAATGTCGAAATAAGCATAGAGTGCTTACAAACACAACTTGAGACATTGCAGCAATCAATTGTAAAAATCACAGAGGACTGTGAACGCCTGCAGCAAAAAATGACACAGGCTAAAGCAAAGCAAGCACAACTTGTAAAGCGTGAAAATGTGGTTGAGGCAAGATCTAAGATAAATACTCAGCTGCAGAGCGATAAAGTGGCCACTGCTTTATCACGATTTGAGCAAATTGAGCGTCGTGTTGAGAGTGTTGAATCGCAGGTCGAAGCATATGAGCTGACAGATACAGCGAGCAATACTGCGACGCAAATTGAGTCACTGGTTAAAAACGAAAAAATTGATGCAGAACTGGCAAGTTTAAAAGCGAGTTTAAATACTGCTAACAAACAAACAGCCTAAGGAGATTGTTATGAATAATTTTAATACGCATCGTCGTTGGTATAAAAATACGCTTAACAAAAAAATATCAGGTGTCTGTAGTGGGTTAGCCTACCGACTAGACTTTCCGGTATGGTCTACTCGTTTAGTCACCGTTTTATTATTTTTAAGTTTTCCGTTTGCAGTGGCGCTAGGTTATTTAATTGCGCACTGTTGTCTTGAAGAAAAAGCAGTGTAAGGGGAACGACATGAAAACTCTCGCCGTATGCCTACTTATTGTTACATTATTTTTGATTAATAGCGGCTCGATAATTCATTTTGATGTATGGCAATTTCCGTTGTGGATCTCAGATATTAGTTGGACTGGTATAGAGCTCATTGGGGCGTTAATCGCCATTATAGTTGTTATTGCGATTGCTGCTTTGGTAACTATGGGGCTTGTTGGCGCGGCGATGGTGGCACTGGCTGGAACGATATTAGCCTTTTTATTCGGATCACTTATGATTGCTTGGCCGTTATTGTTTGTGGCAGGGTTGTGCTGGTTAATCGCAGATAACAAAAAAGTGGCTTCTTAAACTTAAATTAGCTGCCTAATATTAGGGAATTATGATAAATTTGGACTATATTTTTATGTTTTAACAAGGATTTTACTGATGATTAAACAATGTATTTTAAGTGCAAGTGCATTATTGGTGGGTGTTTTTTCGTCTTCGTTATTGGCGCACGAAGGACATGAACACGATAGTGTTGTTGCGCAATTACAAGTAACAAATGCGCAAGTAAGAGAGTTTTTACCTGCCACTAAAGCCAGCGTGGGTTATTTTAGTATTGAAAACCACAGTAATGTACCGGCAACACTCACAAGAGCGACCATAGATGGTTTAGGTCGTGTTGAGATCCATGAGCACGTCCACGCTGATGGTATGATGAAAATGCAAAAAGTAGAATCATTGCTTATTAAAGCTCACCAGCAACTCGATTTTAAGCCTGGAAGCTACCATTTAATGGTGTTTGAACCACAAGAGCCGTTAAAAGTAGGTCAAGAACGCAAACTCACGCTATATTTTGAAGACGGGAATCGAGTATTCACCAATGCGAAAGTAGTTTCGCTAGCATCGCAAGCTGAGCCGGTAAAAGCATCAAAAGATCATAGTCATCATTAGGGGGATAAATGTCACAGCATAAAGGAAAAATAATAACGGCATTGGTATTATTGTTTGTCGTATTTTACGCTATTGCAGTGTACTGGAGCATAGAGCCTGCACGTTTTGATGTGGTACAAAATGCCAAGCAGCAAGCGCAGCAACGCAGTGAAAAACCAGTAACAGGATATGTAACAACTTCAACGCTTATCACCGTCGCTGATACCCTCTTAACTAAGTCAGGCGGTTATTTATCAAATGATGTACTGCCACCGAGCGTAATAATGGACAACATGCCCGCTTGGGAGTATGGCGCGTTGGAAATGGTGCGTGATTTAGCACTATCAATGCGAAAAGATTTTAGTCGTTCACAGTCACAATCTACTGAGCACGAAGCGCTTAAAAAAGCACAGCCACAATTTAATATTAGTTCTGAAGCATGGGCATGGCCAAGTGCTGAGGGCGAATATCAAAAGGGCATTGATTACTTATTAGTATACCGTTCTCAAATTGCGAATCAGCATGAGCGCGATAGCCAATTTTACTCACGTGCAGATAATTTACGCAGTTGGTTAAAAGAAGCTGAAAAACGCTTAGGTAGTTTAAGCCAACGTTTGAGTGCGAGTGTAGGTCAAGACAAGGTAAATACCGATTTAGCAGGCAACTCTTCAAATACACAAGCTACTTATACGCCATTACAACAACAAGTAAGAACATCGTGGTGGGAAATTGATGATGTATTTTATGAGTCACGCGGTGCTACTTGGGCTTTACTACATTTTTTACAAGCGGTTGAATATGATTTTGCCGAAGTACTTGATAAAAAGAACGCCCGTGTTAGTTTACAACAAATTATACGCGAGCTTGAAGCGACCCAAGAAACCGTTTGGAGCCCAATAATTTTAAACGGCAACGGATTCGGTTATGTCGCCAACCATTCACTCGTTATGGCAAATTATATCTCTAGAGCCAATGCGGCACTGATTGAACTTAGCGAATTATTAGCGCAAGGATAAAAAATGAAAAAGTATTGTATAGCAGCAGCCCTATCAATGGCATGTTTAGCACCTGTAGCACAAGCCGATACTGTATTGGGTTTGTATGTAGGGGTTGATGGTTGGAAAGCCGATAATGACGGTAGCTTTTCTGATAATAATAACGCCCTACAAAACTTCAATTTTGAAGATGAGACTTTTGTTAGCTATTACGCCGCACTTGAGCATCCGGTTCCATTAGTGCCAAACTTAAAATTAAAATACACTGAGCTTGAACTAACCGGTTCAACGCGACTTGAAGATACATTTAGCTTTAATGGCTCTGATTATATTGTTGGCACTGATGTTAATTCAGTCACTGACTTATCGCACATTGATTATATTCTGTATTATGAAATTTTTGATAACGACTTAATCTCAATTGATTTAGGTATTAATGCTAAGCAGTTTGATGGTGAGCTTGTGGTAACAGGTACATCGCAACAAGGTGGCGCTAACTTCACTGAAATTGAAGAGTTCTCAGGTGTAGTGCCTTTAGCGTATGGACGTTTCGAAGCGGGTTTACCGTTTAGTGGTTTAAGTGTTTTTGCTGAAGGCAGCTTTTTAGCTATTGATGACAGTAAAGTACGAGATTACCAAATGGGTATTGCTTGGGAGTTTATTGATAATCTAGCCGTTGATGTTGCGGTTAAAGCGGGTTACCGCTCTATGGTTTTAGAGCTTGATGATGTAGATGATATTAATACTGATATTGATGCGTCGGGGCCATTTGCAGGCATACAGGTTCATTTTTAAGCGCCTATTAGTTTAATGAAAAGCCACCTTGTGTGGCTTTTTTTAGTTATTTTGAAGTGTGCCACACTAATTCAAACTCCCCTTCAAATGCTGCACCAATTAACTGTTTGTACACTTTATTAATTGGGTAATTCATTAGTCTAAACAGTTCATCACCAGTTTGGGTAAACTTATAATAGCTTAGTACTAAGTCGTTACTTTTTGCTTTTAAAGTTAGTTTTTGAGTTAAAAAGGAGAGGGTGATCTCTTGTCCTGCTTTTAATGCAGCGGATTCAATCTCTTTACGATAAAGCAAGTTTAAGTCCATTAAGGTCAATACATCAGGAAAGCTCACACCGCTTTTACCTATGCTTAATGACACTTTATTACCCTTGCCTAATAAATCAAATAACGAGGGCTTTTTGTAATAACCTAAAAATATTAGGTGACTACTATCCTTTTCGTTATACCCTGAAATAGACACACACTTTCTTAATGAATCCGCTTCGCGCTGGGTCATGTGTTTGAGAGTTTGTAAGCTTTTTATAGAAAAAGTACCTGGGCTAATGGTTTCGCCAGTAAAAATTTTTGCCCACAATGTTTGCATTGATTGATTTGAGGTATCTTCACACAAGGCAATAAAGTGCTCTACCCAATCGGCATCAGGTTGTTTAGCACAGGCTACATCAGGACAAAACTCCATTGCCAAGGCTAAAATAGTCTCGATATTTTGTTGTTGTTTTATTAGCAGTAGATCTTGTCTTTTTTGTGCTCGAGCTAACACTGAATGCTCGCTATTAATACGGTAAAGAGACTTTGCTTTTCCCTGCGTATTATAGGTTTTTTCATCAGCTGCAGGCGTATTACTCACTTTTGTGACCGAGTAACCTAACAGTGACTCAATAATATTGGCAAGTTTAATTCTGGCTTGTGCGGTTTTGACTGTCATGGCTTTCCATTATTGCTTGTGCATCACTGAGTTGGGCTACCGTCTTTAAGTTATTTAGCCCTAGGGTGACTATATTGCTTAATATATTTTCAGCAAATATAGCAACATAGCCAGATATAAGCGGCACAGTTGCTTGTCCTTCTATATGCCAGGTTACAGTTTTTGCATGTGGGCTAAATAGTAATCGGCTAGTAATAATATGTTCTTGATTAAATAATACATTAAATACAACTTCATTGGCGCTTAATGAAGTGATTGTCATTTCGCCTTGCCCCCACTTTCCTTGCCAAGATTGATAGGCTCCCGCACCAGCACTAGGTTCACCAATACTAAATTCAATATTGGGATCTATTTGCTGCCACGGCGACCATTTGTACCACTGAGTAAAATCTTCCACTAATGACTTTATAACAGGAGGGCGGGCATTTATTTTAATGCTTTTTTGCACGTGATAGTTTTGTGGTAAAAGTAATCCCACAACAACAAGCGCCAACAGTAAGATGGCTGAAAACTGCATTAATTGTTTAAGTAGCTTAATAGGTATGCCTCATTGGTTTTAATATTACAGCGTCTATGAATTATTAATAATCACAGCTTATTTAATAGTTTAGCCTAGAGTCGATCATTTTTATCTAGTTTATCTACTTTAAATAAATCTAAAAGCAGACATTAGCAGTAATCAGCTTAGATGATTTGTCTGTTTTAGTAATGCGATAAAGGTAAACAATTTTTAATCAGTGCTTTCATTTTGTGCTATATCAACGTGGATGTCGATAGGGTATAATTCGCGCCTTTTGTTATTGAACGGCCAATTTTATGAGCACATTAAAAGCTGATCGCGGCTTATTCTCATACCCTAAGTATTGGGCTGAGTGTTATGGCACAGCCCCATTTTTACCAACAACACGCGAAGAAATGGACGCGCTTGGCTGGGATAGCTGCGATATTATTATTATTAGCGGTGATGCTTATGTAGACCATCCTAGTTTTGGGATGGCCGTAATTGGTCGTGTGCTTGAAGCGCAGGGGTTTAGAGTGGGCATTATTGCTCAGCCTGATTGGAACTCTAAAGATGCCTTTATGGCATTGGGTAAGCCTAACTTATTTTTTGGTATTACAGCCGGTAACATGGATTCGATGATCAATCGTTACACCGCTGAAAAACGAATGCGCCACGATGATGCTTATACCCCGGGAAATGTTGGTGGTAAACGCCCTGACCGTGCCGTGATCATATACTCACAACGTTGTCGTGAAGCCTATAAAGATGTGCCGCTCGTATTAGGTGGCATTGAAGCCAGCTTGCGTCGTATTGCTCATTACGACTATTGGCAAGAAAAAGTACGTCGTAGCGTATTATTTGACGCTAAAGGCGATATTTTAATTTATGGTAATGCCGAACGCCCGTTAGTTGAAGTAGCGCATCGTATCGCTGCGGGTGAAACCATGGATACCATACAAGATGTGAGAGGCACGGCGGTTATTCGTAAAGAGCCTTTACCCGGTTGGCGTGGCAGTGATTCAACAGCCATTGATAAAATTGGTAAAATAGACCCTATTCCTAATCCTTATGGTGCGGATGATGTGGGTTGTGCTAAATCAGAATTTAAGCAAGCGGGTATTGATTTAAAGGCCGAAGCTGCAAAACCAATTACCATTCAGCCTGCGCGCCCTAAGCCATGGGAAAAAACTTACGTTAAGTTACCCGCTTTTGAGCAGGTCAGTGTTAATAAACCATTGTATGCTCATGCATCGCGTATTTTGCACCAAGAAACCAACCCTGGTTGTGCAAGAGCGTTGTTTCAGCGTCATGGCGATCGCTCTATCTGGGTGAACCCGCCAGCTTATCCACTTGAAACCCAAGAAATGGATGATGTTTTTGGTTTACCGTATCAGCGTATTCCGCACCCAAGTTATGGCGATAATAAAATTCCTGCTTACGATATGATTAAAACGTCGGTAAATATAATGCGCGGTTGTTTTGGCGGCTGTTCGTTTTGTTCTATTACCGAGCATGAAGGGCGAATAATTCAAAGCCGATCTCAAGAATCAATTATTGAAGAGATTGAGCAAATTAGAGATAAAGTACCAGGCTTTACTGGGGTTATTTCTGATTTAGGCGGACCAACCGCAAATATGTACAAACTGCGTTGTACCAGTAAAAAAGCAGAGAGTACCTGTCGCCGCTTGTCGTGTGTGTATCCTGATATTTGTAAGCATATGGATACTGACCATACCCCGACTATCGATTTATATAAAAAGGCGCGTGAGGTTAAAGGGATCAAAAAGATCTTAATTGCTTCAGGCGTGCGTTATGACCTTGCTGTACGTGATCCTCGTTACGTTAAAGAGCTAGTAACTCATCATGTTGGTGGATATTTAAAAATAGCACCGGAGCACACTGAAGATGGCCCATTATCTAAGATGATGAAGCCGGGTATGGGTGCCTACGATGAATTTAAAGCGCTATTTGATAAGTACTCTAAAGAAGCGGGTAAAAAGCAGTATTTAATTCCATACTTTATTTCTGCTCACCCAGGGACTAAAGACGAAGACATGGTTAATATGGCTTTGTGGCTGAAATCGAATGACTTTAAGCTTGATCAGGTGCAAAACTTTTATCCGTCACCGATGGCTAATGCCACCACCATTTATCATACTGAAATGAACTCGCTACGCAATATTAAAAATAATACTGAGCAAGTTGCGGTGCCAAAGGGTGCGCGCCAGCGTCGTTTGCATAAAGCAATTTTACGTTACCATGATCCTGCCGGTTGGCCAATGATCCGTGAAGCCCTTCGTAACATGGGCAAAGCTAAACTCATTGGTAAAGGTCCAAATTGTTTAGTGCCAGAAGAAGGCAGAGATGAAAGGCAAGCCAAAGGCGGTAAAGGTAACAAGGGCGGTCGCCCTGCGCTTACTCGTCATACTGGCTTTAGTCAGTTTAAAAAAGCCAACACTAAACCTAAGGTGGGCGGTAATCGCCAGCGCGCAAGGTAAAGTAATTATCGGCTTAAACAAAAACACCGCGTATTGACGCGGTGTTTTTGTTTATAAAAAGATTAGAGCCTAAATCAATAACCAAGTTGCAGTGCCTAAAAAGGCAAATATACCAACAATATCAGTTACTGTGGTTAGTACCACACTGCCTGCTAGTGCTGGATCTATTTTCATTTTTTTAAGCAATAGTGGGATACTAGCACCCGCAATACCTGCTGCAACTAAATTCATAAACATAGCAAACGCTAAAACACCACCGAGTTTGAAATCCCATTGCCAAAGCGCAACGACACCGGCAATTAGGATAGACCAAACCATACCGTTAATCGCGCCGATAGCGAGTTCTTTTAATAATAAAAAACGTTGGTTAGTTTGGTTGATATGACCCACCGCGATACCGCGAATAACCAAAGTTAAGGTTTGGCTGCCTGCAACCCCACCCATTGACGGGACAATGCCATTGAGCACAGCAAGAATTGGTAATATAGCTAAGGTGTTTTCGAAAAAGCTCGCCACAATTGCAGCCAGCAATGCAGTTAGTAAGTTTACACCTAGCCAAATTGAGCGCTTTTTAGAGCTTTTTAAGACCGGCGCAAAGGTATCTTCTTCATCATCAAGACCCGCTAAGCTTAATAAGCTATGCTCTGCATCTTCACGGATAACATCAACGATATCATCAATAGTAATACGACCAAGCAAATGCGCGTTGTCATCGACAACTGGTGCCGATATCCAGTTATGTCGTTCAAATAGCTGCGCTACTTCGCTTTCATCCATTGAAATAGGAATAGATTCACACTCTTCATCCATTAAATCCTGAACAATTTTTTCAGGGGGATTAGTTAATAAAGTGCTCAGCGATAAGGCGCCTAAAAAACAGTTATGTTTATCTACAACGTATAAGTCATCGGTGCCCTCTGGCAGTTCACCACGTAAGCGAATATAACGCAGTACAACATCTAGAGTCACATCTGGGCGAATAGTTACCGTATCGATATTCATCAAGGCGCCAGCAGAGCGCTCTTGGTAAGATAGAGCTTGTGTTGCACGCTCTCTATCTTGAATATCCATTGCGCTAACAACGTCTTTATATACGGTGTCTGGTAGGCTACGTAGTACTTCCCCTAAATCATCATGGCCCATGTCTTCTGTTGCAGCAGCAATGTGCTCAGGTGCCATTTGCGCAATAATACCCAAGCGTACGTCTTCAGAGAGTTCTTCAAGTACATCACCCTGTACATCAGGATCAACCAGTTGCCAGAGCATACGACGAATTTTATGGGGAGATGATTCTAAAAGAAGTGCGGTATCACAAGGTGCCGTTTTTGCCAGCATGCGCCTAACTTGAACAAATTGACCACTATTTAGTGACTTAGTCACCTGTTTTAGTTGTTGTAGTGGAATATCTTGTTCTAAAGCTTCAGGCATTGGCGTCCTTAATTAAATTTTATTACACGATGATGGGGTATCGCTTTATCTTACTTTATATCAGTAAACTACCTCAACCACTATTAACCTTAGCTTATAAGCAGGATTACTCTTGCTCATTAAATCGTTGGTCAATGAGCTCACCAATTGCATTAAGTGCAGGCTCTGCGTCAGGGCCTTCACATACTACCTTAACTTCTTTGCCTTGACTGCTTTCGAGTAACATAAGTGCTAATACACTGTCGCCAGCGGCTTGTTTATCGTCTTGAAATAACGTGATTGAGGCATCAAATTGCACAGAAAGCTGTGCCAGCACCGTAGCCGCTCTGGCATGCAGGCCTAATTTGTTTTTTATTAAAAATGTATTTTCTAACCGCATTAATATTCTCTCAAGCTTTATTCTTGTTCTCGATGGCGAATTTTTACATTAGGATGACTCATTGCAAAACTTTCACCTATAGTTTGCGCCAAATAAACTGAGCGGTGTTGCCCTCCGGTACAGCCAATAGCTATGGTCAAATAGCTGCGGTTATTTCTTTCTAAATGAGGCAGCCATGTTTGCACGAATGTTTGAATTTGCCATGTAAATTTTTGTACTATGCTGTGGCTGGCTAGGTAGTCTTTTACTGGTTGATCTAGCCCTGTGAGTGGCTTAAGTTCAGGCTCCCAATGCGGGTTTGGTAAAAAGCGAGCGTCAAATACATAATCTGCTTCTTTGGGTATACCGTGCTTAAAACCAAATGACTCAAAGGTAATGATCAGTTGTTTGTCTTTTTTACCGAGTATTTTTTCACGAATAGATTCAGCCAGCTGATGCACACTTAAATCCGTAGTATCAATCATATAATCGGCACGGTTAATGAGTACATCAAGGAGTTGTTTTTCTTTTTTTATTGCTAAATCAAGTGGCAGTGAATCAATAGAAAGAGGATGAAGACGCCGTGTTTCTGAAAAACGTTTAATTAAGGTTTGATCGTCACTGTCTAAATAAAACACCGTTGGCTTAGTGAAACCAGGTAAATATTCAATGATTTCATTAAACTGTTGCTGCTCTTTAGGTAAATTACGCACATCAACACTTACGGCTATTTTGTTGTAGCTGTCGGAAACACTACGAACAAGAGATGGCAATAAATTTAAAGGAATATTATCTACACAATAATAACCTAAATCCTCAACAACACGCAGCGCAACAGATTTACCAGAACCTGAGCGACCACTTATAATTATTAATTCCATTTATCACCCTTAATTGTTACTACGGTTGACTTACAATTACTTGATACAGCTCATTGTCGGATTTTGCCGCTCGTAATTGCTTACAAAATTCTTTATCGTTGAGCTTTTCTGCTATCGTGGCTAAGGTTTTTAAATGCTGCTTATTGTCACCATCAGGTACAATTAAGGCAACAAAAATGTCGACCGGTCTGTTATCTATCGCATCAAAATTAATAGCCGTTTCGCTCACTAATATAAGTGCAAGAGGCTCTTGTACACCACTCATACGACCATGAGGAATTGCAATTCCTCGACCTATACCTGTACTCCCTAGTTTTTCTCTGGCGGTTAACGCGTTAAGAATATCTTGTTGTGTTAAATAGGGCAGTTTATTGTGAGCCAATTCACTGATAAATTCTAAAATTCTTTTTTTACTATTAAAAAGGACCGCAGCTTTACTGCAGTCCTGACAGATAAGTGAGCTTAATTTCATAGTGTTAGTGTCGAGCAAGTTTCTCTTTGTGTTTAATTACTTGACGATCTAGCTTGTCAATCAGCGAGTCTATAGCAGCATACATATCTTGATGTTCAGTTGAGGCAAAAATCTCAGCGCCACTAACATGAACGGTTGCTTCGGCTTTTTGGTTTAGTTTTTCTACATCGAGAATAACGTGCACATTCGTTATGTGATCAGTGTGCCTCTGTAACTTCGAAAATTTACTATTTACGTAGTCTCTAAGCGAGTCGGTAATATCTACATGGCGACCAGTTAAATTCAGTTGCATAAACATTTTCCTCTTTGTTGTACGCCTTAAATCAAACTTTTACGTTGATTTGACGGGGGAATAGCTAGAGATTCGCGATACTTTGCAATAGTTCTCCTTGCTACTTTAATTCCTTGCTCAGCCAATATATCTGCAATTTTACTATCACTCAATGGTTTAGCTGAGTTTTCTGCAGCTATTAATTTTTTAATTAATGCGCGTATTGCTGTAGATGAACATTCGCCACCATTTTCAGTACTTACATGGCTTGAAAAGAAATATTTAAGCTCAAAAATACCGCGTGGTGTGTGCATGTATTTTTGCGTAGTAACACGTGAAATAGTCGATTCGTGCATTTCTACCATTTCGGCCACGTCATTAAGAACCATAGGCTTCATCGCCTCAGGACCATGTTCAAAAAAGGCCTGTTGTTGCTGCACAATACAGTTAGTTACTTTAAGCAGTGTGTCGTTTCTACTTTCTAAGCTTTTTATAAACCATTTAGCTTCTTGTAAGTGTGAGCGAATAAACTGGCTATCGCCGCTTGATTTAACCGTACGTGACATAGCTGCATATTGGCTGTTTACCCTAATTTTAGGCATGCTATCTGGATTTAGTTCAACCACCCAACGGCCTTTTACTTTTTTAACCGACACATCAGGAATAACGTACTCAGACTCTTCTCTAACAATAGTGTCAGCGGGTTTTGGACTCAGCGTGTGAATTAACGTCATGACTTCTTTAAGCTCATCTTCTTTGAGCTTAGTTTTTTTCATTAATGTGCGATAATCACGCGCAGCCAGTAAGTCAATGTGATCAGTTAAGATCATTTTTGTTTCGCTTAAAAAAGGCGTGTCTTGATCAAACTGATTCAATTGAATACACAAACACTCTTGTAAACTACGCGCGGCTATTCCTACCGGATCAAATAACTGAATACGCTTTAATACGGCTTCTATTTCATCAAGTTCAACTTCATCTTCTATGTCGTTTTCTTGATTAAAACTTTCTAATATTTCTTCACAGCTAAGGGTTAAAATACCAGAATCGTCCACGGCTTCTACGATTGCAATCGCGATGGCTTCATCAGTAGGGCTAAACGGTGTCAGTTGCAATTGCCACATTAAATATTCATGTAGCGTTTCAGTTGAAGAGCCTTGATAAATTGATTCATCTTCAGGCATTGGTCCTGATGAAGAGGCCGGTGCTGCGCTCATGTATTCATCCCATGTAACATCCATTGCCATATCATCGCTAATGGTGTCTTTGGTCATGGCTTCGCCGCTATCTTGCTCATATTCGCTAGGTTTTTCATCAGCTGAAGCACTTAGCGTTGATTCATCGGTATCGGCTTTTTGTTCGTTTTTACCCGCAGCATCTTCACTGTAATCTTGTTCTTCAACTTCAAGCAAGGGATTACTATCGAGTGCTTCTTGAATTTCTTGCTGGAGATCCAATGTACTGAGCTGCAATAAGCGAATTGCTTGTTGCAACTGTGGAGTCATTGTAAGTTGCTGGCCCATGCGCAGCTGTAATGATTGCCTCATTTATCTCTAACAATCCTTTTAAATTAGTATGATTAATCTTAGCAGATGCTTAGTGGAATAACACACATATTAGAGCTTGAACTGCTCGCCCAAATAAACATCGCGTACTGTTTTATCGTTTAATACATATTCTGGAGTGCCTGATGCAATTAACTCCCCATGAGAAACTATGTAGGCTTTTTCACAAACATCAAGTGTTTCGCGGACGTTGTGATCTGTAATCAATACGCCAATTCCTCGGTTTTTAAGGTGCTCTATAATCTTTTTAATATCTAATACAGAGATAGGATCAACCCCTGCAAAGGGTTCGTCTAATAGTATAAATTTAGGATTTGCTGCTAATGCTCGCGCAATTTCAACACGGCGGCGCTCCCCACCTGAAAGAGCCATACCTTGGCTGTCACGAATATGCTGAATACTAAATTCATCAAGTAAATTATTTAAGGTATCTTCACGTTGTTGCTTATTGAGCCCTTTACGTGTTTCTAATATAGCCATTAAGTTTTGATAAACCGTCAGCTTTCTAAAAATAGATGATTCTTGTGGTAAATATCCTATCCCTAGGCGAGCTCGACTGTGCATTGGTAATAAAGTGATATCTTGATCATCGATTGATATTTTACCTTTATCGCTAGGTACAAGGCCTACAATCATGTAAAAGGTCGTAGTTTTACCTGCGCCATTGGGGCCAAGTAAGCCGACAATGCTGCCAGCTTCAACTTCTAGGCCAACGTTTTTCACCACTTCACGGCCTTTATAGCTTTTCGCTAATAGCTCTGCTTTTAATGTGCTCATGGTTGGCCTTTATCGTCTTCTTTTTTGTTTTCAACAGGCACTAAAATAGTGTGTACACGGTCTGTTGAGTTTTCGTCTTTTTCTGCGCTAATTAACTGCTGCTCTATATCGTAGGTGATACTTTTAGCAGTTATTTTTTGACCTGCTTGAGCAATACTGGCATCGCCGATTAAGGTTAAAAAACGTTGCGAAACATCGTAACGCACTTCATTCGCACTGGCACTCATGATAGTGCCATCTGCTTGTGTTTCTTCAAAATATGCAGGGCTGCCTGTGGCAATTAATAATTGCTTGTTATCGCCTAAGTCATCGCGTTTATGCACTTCTAAACGGTCAGCTGTGATACGGCGATTACCATGAATAATTTCAACATTTTTCTCAAAAATGCCCACGTTTTCTTTTAATTGACCTTCCTGCCTGTCAGCACTAATTGAGATTTGATTAGCCGCAGGAGCTTCAGTGGTTTCCTCTGCATGGCTATGAAATGCAATCAGTAATGAAGGAACAATTAGAATTTTAAATAGGTTATTGGTCATAATATAGGGTTCGCGTATGGTTAATAAGTTTAATCACTTCGGTTTTTAAATCGGCCTCAAGGCCTTTGCCTGTGATTTTTAAATTAGGTCCTGTAATAACGACAGGCTGCTCTGACTGCATAGTGAGTAGTTTTATATCTACATTGATGCTATCGGCTGTGATCGTATCGATCATGGCGTTATCGGCTAAATTTAGCGCTTTTACATTGCCCTCTAATACGAGTTGACGATCGTCGTAGAGGGTGGCCTCATCAGCGTTAATACGCCATGTTTGCTGCTCGTTGTATAACGTAAATATAGGTTTTTCAAAAAAGGTAAAACCAAGTTGTTGGTATAACTCCATTTTTACCGCAGTTACTTTGTGGCTTATTTTACCTTGCTCATTATAAGCGGTTTGTTTTAGCTCAATCGCAGTGTAATCAGGCTTAGCAATAGTTTGAGTTTGTTCATCCGCAATAATATCTACCTGAGAAAAATAAGGATACCAAAGCCAAACCATACAGCTTATGAATAAAACGCTCAGTATAATGCGCGCTACATTCATGAACTGGTTCCTTGGCTAGTAAGTGGCTTATTGTTTTCAAGCATCAATAAATCGGTTAACTCTCTTACTGCACCAAAGCCGCCTGGCAGCTGAGTGACATAATGCGATAAACGTTTTATCAGTGGGTGGGCGTCGTTTACGGCTACTGCAAACCCGACTTTTTCCATCACTGGCATATCAGGGCCATCGTCACCTATGTAAGCTATTTGCTCATCGCTGAGCGCTAATTTTTGTTTTAATTCTTGATAGGCAATGAGTTTGTCTTCTTGGCCTTGGTATATATGCTGTACGGTTAAATTACTCATACGTTGTTGAACTATTTTTGAGTGACGACCTGTGATCACGGCAACTTCAAAACCACTATTAATAAGGGCTTTAATGCCAAATCCGTCTTTGGTATTAAAGGCTTTGAGCTCTTCACCTTGGTTGCCAAGATAAATGCGCCCATCAGAAAAAACACCATCAATATCGCAAATTAATAATTTTATTTTTTTTGCGCGCACTTTTGCATCATCACTTAACGGCTGATAAAGATCTTCAAACTGCATTTATAGCACTCCCGCTTTTAGTAAGTCTTGCATATTTAGTGCGCCAATGGGGTGATTGTGCTCATTAATCACAATTAAACCATTAATACGTTTTTGTTCCATAATGTTCAGTGCTTCAGCCGCGAGCATGTCTTGTGTGGCTGTTGTACATGACTTTGTCATCACAACATTAATTTCTGTGCTGTGTATATCAATACGTTGCTCTAAAATACGGCGTAAATCACCATCGGTAAACAACCCCGATAATTGCTGATTACTATTTATAATAGCGGTCATGCCAAGCCCTTTGGCTGACATTTCAATTAAGGCGTCTTTAATGGTTTGCGTTTCATTAATAATAGGCGTGTGAATACCGCTGTGCATTACATCTTTTAAGGTTAAGAGTAAGCGTTTGCCTAAACTACCACCTGGATGCGACAGTGCAAAATCATCAGCGGTAAAACCACGGGCTTCTAATAATGCTACCGCCATAGCATCGCCCATAGCGAGTGTTGCTGTGGTACTTGCTGTTGGCGCTAAGCCTAATGAGCAGGCTTCTTGTTCAACTTTAATACACACATGCACATTTGCCAATGTTGCCATGGTTGACGTTTCGTTGCCTGTCATAGCAATCATTTTTGCGCCAATGCGTTTTAATACCGGAATAATATTAAGCACTTCACTGGTTTCGCCAGAGTTAGATATAAGCATAACCACATCATTTGATGTAATCATACCTAAATCGCCATGACTCGCTTCACCAGGATGTACAAAAAATGCGGGGCTACCAGTACTCGCTAAAGTGGCTGCTATTTTATTACCGATATGGCCCGACTTACCCATGCCAATAACAATAATACGGCCTGAGCAGTCGTACATTAATTGGCACGCTTGATCAAAGCTTTCATTAACGTATTGTGCGATATCGCTGAGTGCTTGACGTTCTATATCAAGGACGCGCAAGCCTTGTTGAATAAAATTTAGCGTTGCCATGGATCACCCTACTTGACTAAAAATATAACCTTGGTAAATCATAAATGCGACGATGAGTAAGCCACCTTCTACTCTATTGATACGTCTTTGACCTCTAAAGTTCAATGACATAGCAATAAGTGCCAAGGTTGCACCGATCATAATTAAAACATCACGGTTAGCTACTGATGCGTCAATAACTGATGGGTTAATTAATCCTGCCAGCGGTAACACCGCGAGAATATTAAAAATATTTGAGCCAACAATGTTACCCAGTGCTAGATCATCTTCATTTTTAAGAACACCCGCAATGGAAGCAGCAAGTTCAGGTAAGCTGGTGCCTATGGCTATTATGGTTAAACCAATTACTAAGTCACTTAAGCCAAAATATTTTGCAATATCAACGGCTGAGCCAACTAAAAAGTGTGAGCTAACAGGAAGTAAAATCATTCCGACGACCAACCAAAAAACGGCTTTTTTGGTTGGGACATTATCAGGTACTTCATCACAGGCTTCGCTAACAAAGGGGTCGTCTTGGTTTTTTGCTCGCAGTGATACAAAAATAAGTCCACCAATAAAAATAACAAAACCAAAGAGTAAGGCTGCGCCTTCAAAAAACGAAAAGTAGTTATCTGAAAAAATATACCAAGTAGCGATAGACACCAATAATACCAATGGAATTTCTCGTTTTAATGTACTTGAAGAGACTGAAAGCGGTCTTAAAAGCGCTGTAATACCTAATACTAATAGTATGTTAGTGATGTTTGAACCAACTGCATTACCTACGGCTGTATCGGTTTTATTTGCCAAAGCAGCTGAAGCGGATACCATCATTTCAGGGGCCGATGAGCCCATAGCTACCACGGTTAAACCTACAATTAATGTTGGTACGCCAAAGTTTTTAGCCAGTGCCGCCGCACCATAAACAAACCTGTCCGCACTCCATACGAGAGCCGCAAAACCGAGAATTAAAATGACAAACGAGGTAACCATTGTGATAAGCCAGTTAGTGTAAATTCAGATAGCGCGAATAGTAACAAAAGCCACCATAAAAGTATAAGTAAAAGAGTAAGCTGTAATACATTAGGCGGTTATTAAAATAATTATTTAATGGGTTAACTTGCTTGTTTAAGCATCGGTTAAGTCAATTTGTCGCAGTCTTATAGCTGTTTTTGCGTGGCTATTACAAAATCTTACGAATTGTTTTTTCCATCTTGACCAAAAAACCCTTAAAATAGAAATATGAGAGAATATTGTTATGGAGAGCGACTTGTCGCAATCAATAGTAGAAGTCAAGGATGTTACCTTTTCTAGAGGCGATAGGGTCATATACAAAAATATGAGCTTTGATGTCCCAGAAGGTAAAATTACTGCCATTATGGGGCCAAGCGGAATTGGCAAAACCACGATGCTGCGCTTAATTGGTGGCCAGCTCAAACCCGACTCCGGTGATATTTTATTTAAAAACGACAGCATAGTCGCCATGTCCCGTAAAGAGCTCTACGCGGCACGTAAACGCATGAGCATGTTATTTCAAAGCGGTGCATTATTTACCGATATGTCGGTGTTCGATAATATCGCATTTCCTATCCGCGAGCACACACAGCTCAGTGAAGATTTAATTCGTTTAGTGGTTTTAATGAAACTACAAGCAGTTGGCTTACGTGGTGCTAAAGATTTAATGCCTTCAGAGTTATCTGGTGGTATGGCGCGTCGTGCAGCCTTGGCTCGCTCTATAGCGCTTGATCCTGAACTGATTATGTATGATGAGCCTTTTGCAGGACAAGATCCTATCTCAATGGGAGTGTTGGTTAAGCTTATTAAATCTTTAAATGAAGTACTTGGTTTATCTTCTTTAATTGTTACACACGATGTGACTGAAGTAATGAGCATTGCCGACCACGTTATTATTATTGCCGAGCAAGGTGTGATTGGAAGCGGCACGCCAGATGAAATGCGTAAGCACGAATCACCACTTGTGCAACAATTTTTGAAAGGGTTATCGGATGGGCCTGTACCATTTCATTATCCAGCACAAACCTATGCAGATGAACTGTTAGGAGAGCCGCAGTAATGTTGGATTTACTACAAAAAATAGGCCATAAAACACTGGGTCGTTTTGCTGCGCTTGGGCGTTCAACTCACATGCTAGCAAGTGCATTATGGCATTTACCCAATTTAAAAAAAGGTACGCCTCTACTGGTGCGCCAACTCTATATGGTTGGTTCACAATCGTTGTTGATTATTGTGGTGTCGGGCTTATTTATCGGCATGGTTTTAGCGCTGCAAGGTTATACCGTTCTAGTTGATTATGGTGCAGAAGATAGCCTTGGACCTCTAGTGGCGCTTAGCTTGTTACGTGAGCTGGGGCCTGTGGTTACTGCATTATTATTTGCAGGCAGAGCAGGCAGTGCGTTAACCGCTGAAATCGGCTTAATGAAAGCCACCGAGCAGTTATCGTCGCTAGAGATGATGGCTATTGACCCGCTTAGGCGTATTATTGCGCCGCGATTTTGGGCTGGCTTAATTAGTATGCCGTTACTGGCATTAATTTTTTCAGCGGTCGCTATTATTGGTGCTCACTTAGTGGGTGTTGATTGGCTAGGTGTTGATACCGGAAGCTTTTGGTCAATAATGCAAGCTCAGGTGTCGTTTGAAAAAGATATACTAAACGGTTTAATTAAAAGTATCGTATTTGCGATTGTTGTGACTTGGATTGCGCTTTATAAAGGGTATGACTGTGTTCCTACATCAGAAGGGATCAGCAAGGCAACAACAGAAACAGTGGTGCACTCATCACTGGCGGTATTAGGTTTTGACTTTATTTTGACAGCGGTAATGTTTACTAGCTAATAGGGTATTAAATAATGAATTCACGGAAATTAGAAATTTTAGTTGGTTTTTTTGTCGCGCTGGGTATCTTGGCATTTTCAATGCTAGCGCTTAAAGTGGCCAATTCAGGTATTAGCGGCTCAGGTGAAACCTACACATTAAACGCCAAGTTTGAAAATATAGGCTCATTAAAAACTCGCGCGCCTATTAAAGTAGGGGGAGTTGTTATTGGTCGTGTCGAGTCAATTTATGTACACCCGCAAGAGTTTTTACCTGTGGTGAACATGAGTATTGATGCGCAGTATTTATGTCGTTTTTCAGATACCAGCTCTATCTCAATTTTAACCTCGGGTATTTTAGGTGAGCAATATTTAGGTATTAACCCTGTGATCGCCTCTGATTCAGCTAAGCAACGTTGTTTAGGCGAAGATGTTGCAAACAGTGCACAAGACCAAGCTATTGACGATTTATTTGGGGTGCAAAGCAAAGCATTAGCAAGTGGCGATTCAATTACTGATACCAAATCGGCATTGGTACTTGAAGAATTAATTGGCCAGTTCTTATTCAACCAAGGTAGTGAGTAATTATTATGTTGAAAACATTTTTAGTAAGTATTGCGCTAGTAAGTTTAATGCTATTACAAAGCGTGCAAGCAGCAGAAGTAAAATTAACTGATCCTAATAAAATGGTACGCCAAGTTGCTGACAATACCTTTGCACGAATTACCCAAGATCAACCATTAATAGTAAAAGATAAAGAACATTTACGTGTTATTGTTGAAGAAGAGTTAATGCCGTACATCGACTACAAATATGCGGCACTAAGAGTGTTAGGTAGCGAAGTGTCTAAGGTACGCGCAATTACCGACAAGGCAGAAAAAGCAAAAGCAATTGAAGATATTCAGCGTTTTATTGGTGCATTTAGAGAGTACTTAGTTGCCACCTATGCCGGTGTATTTACCCAATACACTAACCAACAAGTTGAATTTGCTGCCGAGCAACCTTTTAAAGGTAAAGACGTGGTGGTGGTAAAAACCAAAATTGTTGAAGCGGGTAAACCTGATATAAAAATTGATTTTAAAGTACGTGAAGACCGAAGCGGTGAATGGCGCGCTTATGACATGATTGCCGAAGGTATTAGTTTACTTGATGCAAAACAAAGTGAACTTCAGGGTATTTTACGTCAACAAGGTATTGACCATGTTAGCGGCCTATTAGAGCAAAAAAGTAAGCTACCGGTTCAGTTTAGAGGCAGCGATACAAATGAGTAAATTGGCAATCAGCCAAGTTGATGAGCAGCATTTACGAGTTACTGGTGAATTGACTCATAACTCAATTGGCAATGAACGGCTTCTGAACACTAAGCGACAAACTAAGCATAAAACCCTTTATTTTGACCTAAGTGAGGTCACAAGGGTTGACACAGCCGGCTTAGCTTGGTTAATTCACTCTTTTACAGAATTTAAGCAGCAAGGTATTCGCCTTGAATTGCAAAACCCACCTGAACAGCTGCAAAATCTTATGCAGTTGGGTCAGGTTACAACCCTATTTGAGTGAGAGTTATGGAAACGAGTCAAGTCGAAACATTATTACGCGACGAGCTTCAGTTAGCTGAAGTACATGTAAAAGCCAATGGCAGTCATTATGAAGTAATTGCAGTTGGTGAATGCTTTGACGGATTAAGTCGTGTTAAAAAGCAACAATTAGTGTATGGCCCATTAATGAATACTATTTCAGATGGCACCATTCATGCTGTTTCTATCCGCGCTTTTACTCCGACTGAGTGGAAACGTGAGCAAAAATTCATTTTACCGCAATAAATAAGGCCCCTTAGATGGATCAATTTGTAATTCAAGGTGGCACTTCGCTGGCTGGTGAAGTAACTATTTCTGGCGCTAAAAATGCGGCACTGCCTATTTTATTTGCAGCCTTATTACCTGAGGGCAAAAGTACCTTTACTAATGTACCGCGCCTTCGCGATATTATAACTACTGAAGCCTTATTAAAAACCTTAGGCGCTGATGTTCAGTGGCAAGGTGACTCACTGATTATTGATGGTGCCACGGTAAATAGTACACTAGCGCCTTATGAATTAGTAAAGCAAATGCGCGCATCTGTGCTCGCACTTGGGCCTTTAGTGGCTCGTTTTGGTGAGGCTCAAGTATCCTTACCAGGTGGCTGTGCTATTGGTGCACGCCCAGTTGATATTCATATTCAAGGTTTAGAGCGCATGGGCGCGCAAATAACTGTGGAAAATGGTTATATTAATGCCAAAGTAGATGGACGCTTAAAAGGCGCTGAAATTTTCATGGAAATGATCAGTGTCGGTGCTACCGAAAACTTACTCATGGCGGCAACGCTTGCAGATGGCAAAACTGTTTTAGAAAATGCAGCGCGCGAGCCCGAAATTATCGATTTAGCTAATTGCTTAATTGCAATGGGCGCTAAAATCACCGGTGCAGGCTCTAGCCGTATTGAGATTGAAGGGGTTGAACGTTTATCGGGTTGTGAACACCGCATATTACCGGATCGCATTGAAACGGGTACCTTTTTAGTGGCTGCAGCGATGGCTGGCGGCGAAGTTCTGTGTAAAATGACCGACTTCCATTCGTTAGAGCCAGTAATAGAAAAACTACGTGCAACCAATGCGTTACTAGAAGTACATGATGACAGTATTTACCTAGACATGCGAGGCCGAGAGCTTAAAGCGGTTAATATTAAAACTATGCCGCATCCAGGTTTTCCAACCGACATGCAAGCTCAATTTACCGCTTTAAATGTAGTAGCTAATGGCAGTGCGACCATTACCGAAACTATTTTTGAAAACCGTTTTATGCATGTACCTGAGCTACAACGTATGGGCGCTAATATTCGTCTTGAAGGCAATACGGCTTTTTGTGGTGAAACACAAAGCTTATCGGGTGCGCAGGTTATGGCAACCGATTTACGAGCATCAGCAAGCCTTATTTTAACGGGAATTGTGGCTCAAGGTGAAACGGTTGTTGATCGTATTTATCATGTAGATAGAGGTTATCAGCGTATTGAAGATAAACTCAGTGCGTTAGGTGCTAACATCAAACGCAAAAGCAATTAGTTATATTAATACAATTATTATTCTAACGCATAAAAAACGCGATGATATGTCGCGTTTTTTATGTCTGATGTCAAAGTGTAAATAAGTGCTTTATAGCTTGGTTTCAAGTTCAGCAACCGTCACCATTATTTTTTGTATTTTACCGTTACGGTATAGCTCAAACTCAATCTCTTTACCTGGCTCGGTACTGCCTATCTTTTTTAATACATTTTGTGGATTAGCCACTGAAAGCCCTGCAATTTTAATCACAATGTCTTGCTCTTCTATACCCGCCTGCCATGCAGGACCTAGAGGGTCGAGATTGGTAATACGCATGCCTGCGACAGGCGTTAAGCTATCATTGACCTCTTTGCCTGTACTATCTACTGCAGTGCCTTCAAAGCCCAAATAACCTCGTACAACTCGTCCATGACGAATAAGTTTCCCCATTACTTCTTTAGCAAGAGTGTAAGGTACGGCAAAAAATATTCCCTGAATGTTTAAGTTCTCACGGGTTTTAAATTGGGCTGAGGTGATCCCTACTAAATCGCCATTAGAATTTACCAGCGCTCCTCCCGAATTACCCACGTTAATAGCGGCATCCATCTGCAATAAATTATTGTAAGGACTGTCGGTAATTTTTTGCTTACCAGTGGCGCTAATGATCCCCTGAGTAATTGTTTGCCCTAAATTTAATGGATTCCCGATTGCTAACACCAAATCGCCTACATTCGAGGTGTAGTTGTCATTAACAGGAATAACAGGGAGGTGGTTGGCATTTATTTTTAATAATGCTAAATCGGTAATGGTATCAAAGCCAATAAGTTGTACATCAAAAAAACGTCTGCCATCGGTAAGAATTACCAGTATTTGATCTGCATTATTGATCACATGGTAGTTTGTCAATATATAGCCATCGGGTGACATGATCACCCCAGATCCTAACTCTTGCACGGTATTTTGGCGCTTGTAGCGTGGCTCTTTAGAAATACTCTCTGAAAAAATAGTGACAACCGATGGTGCCGCGCGTTTAACCGCATCCGAAAAGCTTAAATGGCTTGTGGTCATTGCGCTTGGCAGGGGAACATTAGGTAGTAATGCAGTGCGCATGTTAGGGCTGAAAAAAACCACTAAAAAAGCAATGCCTAAACCGGCAAACAAAGGAGGAAGTACAAATTTTAGAAGTTTTAGCACGGTATTCTTATTGTGAGTGAGCAATCCCTTTATGATGGCACAAAAAAAATAACAGCGGCAAGTGCCGCTGTTACTTTTATTGTATTATTACTGAATTAATACAAGGATAGACTCGCGTCCGCGTTTAACACCTAACACAATATTACCTTGAATATCGTCGATAATTTGGTTCATGTCGCGAATGCTTTCTACCCGTTGACGGTTTACTTGCACAATAACATCGCCTTCTTCGAGGCCAACCCGTGCTGATGGTGAACGAGGATCGACAGAGGTTACTTCAATACCTTTCATTTTGTTTTTCTTCACGTTTTCAAGTGTTGCACCTTGGAATGCTGGGTGTAACTCTTCACCTGCAGCAGTAATCCCTGATGCGCCATCCAGGGTAACTTCAACGTTTTTAACTTTACCGTCACGGTAAATTCCTAGCTGTACTTCACGGCCTTCACCTAAGGTGGCAATTTTGCTTCGTAGTTCATGGAAGCCACTAATTTCACTGCCATTAATGCTAATAATCACATCGCCTGCTTTAATACCGGCTTTGCTGGCAGCTGTGTCATCGAGTACCTGCATAACGTAAGCACCTTGTTTAACATCAAGCTGCTGTGCTTTGGCAAGGCCTGCATCAAGAGGGCGGCCTGAAATACCTAGCGAGCCACGGCGTACTTCACCATGCTCTACAATTTGATCAACAAGGTTTTTCATCATGTTTGATGGAATAGCAAAACCAATCCCCACATTACCACCCGATGCACCTAAAATAGCGGTATTAATACCAATCAACTCACCGTTTAAATTAACTAAAGCGCCACCTGAGTTGCCTTGGTTAATCGCGGCATCGGTTTGAATGAAATCTTCGTAACCTTCAATATTTAAACCACTACGGCCTAGTGCGCTAACAATACCTGAGGTAACTGTGTGGCTTAAACCAAAAGGGTTACCAATAGCTACAGCAAAATCACCGACACGTAAGTCATCTGAGTTAGCAAGTTTTACCGCGGTTAATTCATCTGCGTCTATTTGTAGTAGCGCAATATCAGACTCTTTATCGCTGCCAATTTTTGTTGCATCATATTCGCGACCATCTTCGAGGGTAACTACCATTTTTTCGGCGTCTTGTACTACATGGTTGTTGGTAACCACATAGCCTTTGTCGGCATCAATAATAACTCCAGAGCCTAAACCACTAAACTGTCGCTTTTGGCTACGTGGCTGCGGGTTGCCAAAAAAGAAATCTAGTGGGTCACCACGTCGACGCACTTCTTTAGAGCCTGAAACCTGAATACTCACTACACCTGGCGTGATTTGCTCAAGCATAGGGGCAAGTGTTGGTAATTGTTGACCATTAACGGCAACCGGCAACTTAGCAAACGAGGCGGTTGGACTTAATAATAAGCTAGTAGATAAAATAGCAGCACTGATAAGTGATAATTTCATTTTCATAGTCAGGGTTTACTCCACTTAAAAAGCAAAAGGCTGCAATAAGCAGCCTCAAAAAAGTATATCAGTAAGATAAAACAACAAAGCTGTTATATCTAAAGACTATGGGGTCAAAAAAAAGTTCATCAAGATGCTTTAGAAGTATTCACATCACCAGCAAATAATCCTGACTTACCCGACACATAATCCGCTGGTTGGGCATCGGCGTTTGAGCGATCTGAACTACGTTCTTTTAATGACGCTTGTAATTGCTCTGTGGTTTCTTTTGAGAAAAACGGTTCAGCAGGAGCTTTATTTCTGTCTTCAAGTAACAGTTGATTAGTTTCTTCAACATGACTTAATAACTGATCGTAGTTTTCTTTCATTTTGTTTACTAACTTACCAGTATTCGCTAAATGGTCGGCAACATCTTGGCGATACTGCTCAAGCGAATGCTTAGCTTGCTCTGCTTGTTGCTCTAATTCATCTTGTTTAAACTGTTTTTTAGTGACAAAGGCACCAACGAAAAATGCAGCAATAGCAACTACTACCACTAATCCTACCCATGTAAATGTACCCATAAATTCACCTCTATGCGAAAATAACTAAAAAATTAAAATGCTACTAAGTCTAATATACCCTGAGTATTGATGCGTGTTAATATGCTTTACAAATTAAACTGTGTTTTAACTGTAAATAGATATGACTCCTTGGCAAACATACCAGCAAGACCTTCAACGCGATGACTTTGTACATGACGCAGCACAAGAAAATGCAGTTCGTCATTTACAGCGTTTATACGACGATTTAACACAAGCAAAGCCACAATCTAAAGGTTTTTTTGCAAAGCTTTTTAATAAAGCAGAGCCAGCCCCTATTAAAGGTTTATACTTTTGGGGTGGCGTAGGCCGTGGTAAAACTTACCTTGTTGATACTTTTTACGAAGCTTTACCGGGTGATAGAAAAATGCGAGTGCATTTTCACCGCTTTATGCACCGAGTACACGATGAACTTAAAAAGTTAAATAACACTGCCAATCCTTTAGAAACAGTAGCAGATATTTTCAAAGCAGAGACTGACATAATTTGTTTTGATGAATTTTTTGTTCAAGACATTACCGACGCTATGTTGCTCGGTGGTTTAATGGAAGCATTATTCGCTCGCGGTATTGTACTGGTTGCCACGTCAAATATTATACCTGACGACTTATACCGCAATGGTTTACAGCGTGCCCGTTTTTTACCGGCTATTGCCTTAGTGAATAAGCATACTGAAATAGTTAATGTAGATTCAGGCGTTGATTACCGATTACGTACTCTTGAGCAAGCAGAAATTTTTCATAGCCCGCTTGATGAACAAGCCGATAAAAACCTATTCGAATATTTTGACAAGCTCTCGCCAGAAGTCGGTAAACTAGATACCCCAATAGAAATAGAAGGGCGGATGATCAACACTCGCAAAGTATCTGACTGCATCGTTATGTTTGAATTTAGCGAACTGTGTGAAACTGCCCGTAGCCAAGTTGATTACATGGAAATAAGCCGATTATATAACACGGTGATTTTATCTAATGTAAAACAGCTAGGGCAAAATAATGATGACGCAGCAAGGCGCTTTATTGCGTTGGTAGATGAATTTTATGAGCGTAATGTAACGTTAATTATCTCTGCAGAAAAACCGATTACCGAGCTCTATACACAAGGCAATTTAAACTTTGAATTTAAACGCTGTATTAGTCGCTTACAAGAAATGCAGTCGTTAGAGTATTTAGCCCGAGAGCATTTAGCTTAAAATACGAAGGTTAGCGGGCGACGGGCTGCGGGTCTCGAGCAAAACATCTAACTTCTAAATAAAAAAACCTTGCGATGTTAACCGCAAGGTTTTTTTATTTCTCGAACCTCGAACCTCGAAC
>NZ_PNDH01000058.1:0-10659 GCF_005887175.1 Pseudoalteromonas sp. S1612
GTCTTTTTAATAAAACATGTTACTTCAGTGGTTGCGGGAGCCGGATTTGAACCGACGACCTTCGGGTTATGAGCCCGACGAGCTACCAGACTGCTCCATCCCGCGCCTGTAATTTCTTAGTAACAGTATTGTGTTATTCACAAGCCTGTTTCGAAGAGAGCGCTATAATATAGGAATAAACCTATAATGCAAGGTTTTACTAATTAAAAACGTTTAAGTGAACAAAAACCCATCAAACAGTGGTATTTACAGTAATCGCTGATGTGGATTTATCATTTTTTGCCACTCCCAGTCGGGATGACCCATAACAATAAAATCCGGATTTTCTGTACTTTCTCTTTGGTTATACGTTAAAGGATTAAATTCAGCGTCGGTAATACAGCCGCCCGCTTCTTCAACAATAACTTGCGATGCACCCGTATCCCACTCACCTGTAGGACCTATTCTTAAAAAACAATCTGCTTTACCCTCAGCAACAATACACGCCTTAAGTGAACACGAACCTAAAGCCACCGTTGCAAATTGCGCATTTAGATACTGGCTAACTGCTTCTATTTTTTGGCGGCGGCTTACAGCCAAAGTTAAACTCTCGGGCGGTGCTACAAATATTTGTTTATCGTGCTCACCTTCACGCTTAAATGCCCCATTTTTAGCCGTTGCATAATAGGTCACGCCCTTTGCTGGCCAATGAATAACCCCCAACACTGGGTGGTTATTTTCTATCAATGCAATATTAACGGCAAAGTCACCACTTTCGAGTATAAATTCACCGGTGCCATCCATTGGGTCAAGCAACCAATAACGTTGCCAGTGCTGTCTATCTTGCAACGCTGGAATGGGGGTTTCTTCTGACATAATTGGAATGTCAGGAGCAAGCGCATTTAAACCCGCCACGAGCACATCATTTGCAGCTAAATCTGCTTTTGTTACTGGCGTATTATCTGATTTTTCTTGCTGACCAATATCGTCTTTTTTATACAAAGACATAATGGCATCCCCTGCACTTTGCGCAAGCTCAATACATGGCTCTAGAAGTTTATTCATTAATGTCTCCTGAGGCTAAATACTTATCTAATAATAGCAGAGCCGCAACACTACGTGCTTCAGTAAAGTCAGGTTGTTCTAATAACGACTGCCACTGTGAAAGTGGCCATTTCACCACCACTAAGGGCTCAGGCTCATCGCCTAGTAAGGTTTCAGGATATAAATTTTTAGCAAACAAAATATGCATGGTTGCGTTAAAATAGCTCGGTGCCATAGTGACCGTTTTAAGCGGTTTAAAGTATTCAGCGCCAAAGCCAATTTCTTCTTTGAGCTCTCTGTTTGCAGCCTGTTCAGGCGTTTCACCTGGGTCAATGAGCCCTTTGGGAAACCCTAACTGATAGTCATTGGTGCCTGCACAATACTCACGAACCAGTAATAACTCATTTTCAGTGGTCATAGGTACAATCATAACGGCTCCACGACCACCGCCGCGAATTCGCTCATACTGACGCTCTTCGTTATTTGAAAACTTAAGCTCTAAAGACTCCACAGTAAATAAGCGACTTTTAGCGACAACATTATTACTGAGAATTTGTGGTGGTGTTGGGTGCTTTTTCTGTGTCATGGGCATCAATTTGCTATCATTGCAGTTATACTAATCATATACCCAAATGAGTATAAGATGCGAGTTTCAGTTTGAATTAAAAGCAATTTAATTGAGCAAATAATTCTCGGGTTTAGCTAAGGTTAATTCTTTATTTTAGGCTACGAATACGCTCTTAATATAACATTGTCGGATTTATACCTTAATAACTCAATTAACAAAGTTCATTAATCTACTTCATCGCAACTTATTCATTTCAAAAAGTAGTTTTCATAAGGATACATCATGCTCAACTGGTCAAAAATCGATACTGTATTACTCGACATGGATGGAACTTTACTTGATTTACATTACGACACTGACTTTTGGCTCAATGTTGTACCCCAACAACATGCTCTGGCTCAAAATATCAGTTTTGAGGAAGCCCGCGCAGATATCTTAAAACGCTATCAGGCTGTGAGTGGCAAAATTCAGTGGTACTGCTCTGACTATTGGGAAGCACAGCTAAACTTACCTATTCTCGAACTAAAGCGCCAGTCTGCCCACTTAATCAAAATTCGTGAAGACGTTCCGCATTTTTTAACTGAACTTCGACGTGCAGGTAAAGAGCTCATTTTACTTACCAATGCTCATCCTGAATGCGTGATGCTTAAATTTGAGCATACCGCTATTGATAATTATTTAGACGGGGTGGTGTCAACGCATGAATATGGAGTAAGTAAAGAGCAACAAAGCTTGTGGCATAAAGTGCAAGGGGACTTGGGGTTTGATAAACGCCGCACTTTATTTGTAGATGACAGCTTACCGGTATTACATGCCGCACGAGAATACGGCATTGAGCATTTACTTGCGGTTGCTAACCCTAATAGTCAGCAACCGCATAACGATATAACCGATTACTTAAGCGTCACCGATTACCGTAAGCTTATTTAGCTTATTTAGCTTATTTAGCTTATTTAGCTTATTTAGCTTATTCGCCCTGAGGGTAACGCGCTACTAAGCCTTGATATACCTGTTTTGCAAAATCTGCATGTTCAGTATCAAGGCTTTTAACTACTTCTACTAAGTGTTCGTTATCTTCTTGACCATGCCATACTTTAATGTAGCTGCCATCTTTGTAACCATGATCTTGGCGGAAAAAGTTAAGCGTATTTTTACCTACATAACCACGGTATAAATCATCAATATCCATGTCTATTTGCGCCATACAACCAGCAAAGGCGGCTGCATCAAAGGTTTTATTGGCAACAGCACTGGCCGCTAGTAATTCAAGCGTTTGTTTAAAGTCATCACCTTGTTGTGGTGCACTCATTTCGGCTTGTAGTTGCGTAGCGATTTGCTCGTAGCTAGTCTCACCGTCAATACGCAACGATAAGCCAAAGTGAAAAATATCAACCAGCTCTAAAATCACTTGTTCAGTATCTGGAGTTTGTTTTTTCCACCATTTCCAACCGTAATGATCTAACATTTCTGCACATTCAACCCAAATAGCTCTATACCATTCAAAGCCTTGACTAAACCATTGCTCATGTACTTTAGTATTCATGGCATTTTGCATTTCTAGCATAACAACTAGCTTGTTTAAATTCGCAGACATATTGGTTCCACTGTTGGATTTATAATTAGGGTAATAATACAGATAATATAACTTAACGACCAGCCGAAAACTCATGCCATGAGTTGATCAGGTCAACAAAGTCTTCAAAACCACAACCACTGCTTAAATCATTCTCTTCAAGCATTAATTCGTCATCTTGGTAGGCTAATATATCTTCGTTATCTTGATGCAGCGCATGCGCTTCAAATAACGCTTCATCTTTAGAAAGGATCAGGTCAATTTCTTGGCCTTTAAGTGTTAACGGTTCAAAGCTTGAACTCACCGAGCTAATAAGCGCCAGCACCATAGCCACTTTGTCTTTGCCTATTTCTTCATTTAACCAACGGCCTATAATCGCATGCTCGCTGCTTATTTTAATTCTTAACCCACTAATAGGGTCGCGAATAAATTGGTATTCCATAACTTTATTCCAGTACTGCTAATTACAACAGATTATAACCTAGTCAGTTATGAATAACGCAAGCCAGATACAAAAATAGCGCCGCAAGGCGCTATTTCAGTATCATCAATATAGCTAACCGCCTGAGCGATAGCGGGCAGCATCAATAATTGCCCATAAATGGAATACGGCTCCAACAATAGCTGGAACAACTAAGAACCATAACGCGTAACCGCCAAAAACCAAAATGGCAAACACCAGCGCCGATAAAATACGACCCTGCACCAACTGCCCTAAACCCGGGAAAAAAATATTACATAGAGCGGCTATTACATTTCCGCCAGAACCTTGTTGAGACATACTAACCTCTGTAGTTTAATTAATTTTGTATTTGTACTTATTATTTATACTTACACACTTTATGCCAATTTATTAAGGCTTACAAATCATACAGTTAAATTATTACGAATTTATCGCTTTAGTATTTTTTGCCAAAAATAAGTCAAATTAGCAATTTTAAATAGCTATTTTAGTTACTTGCTCAGTTTATACTGTTCACTATTCAACAACTTAAATACCTATTTTATAAATAGCTGTTTATAAAAACAGTATTTTATTTAGCCTAACAAAAACACCTGTTATACTGCTCTCATTATTGATTAAAAAGGCGTAACGATGGACGTTTCAGAATTACTCGATGGCTTAAATGATAAACAACGCGATGCCGTTGCAGCGCCATTACAAAACATGCTGGTATTAGCTGGAGCAGGTTCAGGTAAAACTCGAGTATTGGTTCATCGTATTGCCTGGTTAATGCAAGTAGAGCAAGCCTCTGCCTACAGTATTTTTGCGGTAACCTTTACCAATAAAGCCGCTAAAGAGATGCGCTCAAGAGTTGAAGAAACTCTAAAAGCCCCTGTTGGTGGCATGTGGATTGGTACTTTCCATGGTTTATCGCACCGAATTTTACGGGCACATCACCGTGAAGCAAATTTACCTGAAGCCTTTCAAATTTTAGACTCTGACGATCAGCTTCGTATGATCAAGCGTTTGTTAAAATCTATGAATATTGATGATAAAAAATGGCCAGCCAAACAGTTTGGTTGGTACATAAGCGCTAAAAAAGACGAAGCTCTGCGCCCTAAAGATATTCAGGCATACGATATTAACGAGCAAATGATGCTGCGCGTTTACGCCGCCTATCAAGAAGCTTGTGATAGAGCGGGCCTAGTTGATTTTGCTGAAATATTACTACGTAGCTATGAGGTACTTAAAAATAACCCAACCTTGCTGCGTCATTATCAGCAGCGCTTTGCGCACATGCTAGTAGACGAGTTTCAAGATACCAATACTATTCAGTATGCATGGTTAAAACTACTTGCTGGCGACACTAGTAGTATTATGATTGTAGGCGATGATGACCAAAGTATTTACGGTTGGCGTGGCGCTAAAATAGAAAACATTAAACGCTTTTTAACAGACTTTGATGCTGAAACAATTCGCCTTGAGCAAAACTATCGCTCGACTGCCACTATTCTTAAAGCGTCTAATGCGCTTATACAGAATAACTCCGAGCGTATGGGTAAAAGCTTGTGGACTGACGGTAACGACGGCGAACCAATTTCTATTTATGCTGCCTTTAACGAGCTAGATGAAGCGCGCTTTGTGAGTAGCAAATTACGCAGCTGGTTAAATGCCGGAAATGCGCTACAGGATGCGGCTATTTTGTATCGTAGTAATGCGCAATCGCGGGTACTTGAAGAAGCGATGCTACAAGAAGGTTTAAAATACCGAATTTATGGTGGTATGCGATTCTTCGAACGTCAAGAAATTAAAGATGCCCTCTCATACTTACGCTTAGTGGGTAACCGCCAAGATGATGCCGCATTTGAGCGTGTAATTAATACCCCAGCCCGAGGCATTGGTGACAAAACATTAAGCCATATTCGTGACTGCGCTCGCGCTGAATCTTTGCCGCTTTGGTATGCTGCTAAAGCCATTGTAGAACAACAGCATTTATCGGGTCGAGCATCAGGAGCAGTTGCCAAGTTTGTCGAACTTATTGAGCATATTGAAGATAAAATTAGTGACTTAACGTTGCATGAGCAAGCTAAATACGCGATTCAAACCTCAGGGTTAATGGCTATGTATCAGGCTGAAAAAGGCGAAAAAGGCCGCGCTCGAGTAGAAAACTTAGAAGAATTAATTAGTGCCTGCGATCAGTATGAACTCCCTGAAGAGGAAGAGTTTAGCTCGCCACTACAAGGCTTTTTAGCTTACACCTCACTTGAGTCTGGCGAAGGCCAAGCCGATGAGCATGAAGACGCCGTACAAATGATGACGCTTCACTCAGCTAAAGGTTTGGAGTTTCCTTTAGTGTTTATGGTCGGTGTTGAAGAAGGTATGTTTCCATCTCAGCAAAGTAATGAAGAAACCGGCCGTTTAGAAGAAGAGCGCCGCCTTTGTTACGTGGGTATGACCCGCGCTATGGATAAGCTCTATATAAGCCATGCCGAAAGCCGCCGTTTATATGGCCAAGAGAAATATCACAGCCCATCGCGCTTTTTACGTGAAATACCTGAGGACTGCGTAGAAGAAATTCGCATAAAAACGCAAGTATCTCGTCCGCCTGCAGCCGGTCGCTTTAGCGCATCGGTTAGCCATGCTGCATTTGAAGAAAGCGGATTTAACTTAGGTCAACGCGTGCTGCATGCAAAATTTGGCATTGGCACCGTACTCAACTACGAAGGCAGTGGCGCACAATCTCGCGTACAAGTTAACTTTGACGACTTAGGCAGTAAGTGGTTAGTAACAGCTTATGCAAGATTACAAGCCGTTTAACCGCGTTGTAGAGCGTGTACAGCAACAACTTGCGAATGCGAAACATCGCCAGTTACTGCTGCTTACAGGCGATAAAAACTGGTGTTATGAGCAATGCACTCAGCTGCTTGTTCATTTACAGCAACCCTCCTTTGTGCTGTCTAAAAGCACTCATTTAATTAATGCACATTGGCCAGAGCATACCCACCAAATTTTAGGGCAAGAGTGCGCCCATGCTGTTTATGACGGCTACAGTGGACTGGTGCCAGATAAACTAGCCGCGCTCAGTGGCGTTGTGCAAGCAGGTGGTTTTTTAATTATATTGCTACCCGAACTTAAAGAACTTGAACACTGGTGTGATGATGCCCTTCCCTTATTTCAATCTTTTGGGCAAATGCACCCTTACAGCTTTTTTAATCAACGCTTAGCTCACTTACTAAGCAAAACTACTTTACTGCATTTTAGCCAGCAAAATGGTTGGCAGTGTATTACCGATACGAATCTATCAACTGGTGAAATTGACTTTACCGAGCAACAACAGTGTATTGAATTAATAATAAAAACGGCAAACGGACGAGCAAATCGACCATTATTAATTAATGCAGATCGGGGAAGAGGAAAATCAGCCGCATTAGGTATTGCAGCAAGTAAACTCAGCGATAAAAACATACTTATTTGCTCTATGCAATTTCGTGCTTTGCACAGTAGTTTTAAGCACTTAGCGAGTGAGCTTGATATAGATTATCGAGCTGGCGATAAACACATTGCAAACATGCACTATGTGGCGCCTGATCAACTACTGAACGAACAACCGCAGTGCGATTTGCTATTAATTGATGAAGCAGCAGCAATCCCTGTTCCAATTCTCATAAAAATTCTTCACCTTTATCCTCGTGTGGTCTTTTCAAGCACTATGATTGGCTATGAAGGTAATGGTCGCGGTTATATTTTAAAGTTTACTCGTTACCTTAAAACGCATTTTAAAAACATGCGTAGCATCAGCCTTGATCAGCCAATCCGTTTTGCAAAGCACGATCCTTTAGAGCTGCACCTTCGTACACTCTTAGCTTTGGATGCAGAACATCACAGCGCTAGTTTGAATACTGCTCCCCTACAATTTAAGCATCTGCAAGCAAATCAACTTACTAACGACGAACCACTGCTTCATCAAGTTGTTGGCTTACTAACACTGGCACATTATCAAACCAGTGTGAATGACTTACGTCACTTACTAGATGCCGCTGGGCAACGCCTATTTGTTTGTCAACAAGGTGATAATATTCTTGGTGTGTGTTTAGTAGCGATAGAAGGTGGCTTTACTACATCGTTGAGTAATGAAGTAGTGCAAGGTAAGCGCCGCCCTCAAGGGCATTTAATGGCGCAAAGCCTTGCACAATTAAGCTTTAACCCTGAGTTATTAAAACAATACTGCGCTCGCGTGGTGCGAATTGCCATTGATCCAGAGCAGCACAATAAGCACCTAGGAACACAATTACTTCATTACTGTGAACAGCAATTACAGAACGAGTGTGATTGGTTTGGTGCTAGCTTTGGTGCTAATGCGCAATTACTTAGTTTTTGGCAAAATAATGACTTTAATTTGGTAAAGCTGGGTTTTCAAAAAGATAAGGCAACGGGTGAACATAGCGCATTAGTTATTAAGAGTTTAACTAAAAATGACCAACTACTAGAACAATTAACAGCCCAGTTCGAAGCTGATTTTCCTTTGCAATTGCTCAGCCATTTTAGTCAGCTAGATTATAAACTGGTAGCAAAAATTGTTTCACGCTTTAATACTCATACCAATAGCATAGCTGATCAATCAAGATTAAAATCTATGTTAACAAGTGACTATCAGCTATTTAATATTAAACCTTTACTATGGCGAAGCTTTTGGGCATCTCCTTCTAGCTTGCCAAATGATGAGGATAATTTCCAATCTGTTTTTATTAGGCTAGTATTACAAAATTGGAAACCTAAAAATATCCAAACCGAGTTAGGTGTGAATGGCATAAAGCCGTTTAATATATTATTAAAAAAGGCTGTAAATAACTGGTATGAACGCACTTCGCATAATAATACACCTTAGCATTGCCTCCATTGCATTAGTCTTAGGGCAGCCTTTAGCCTTTGCAGAGCAAGATAATAGCAAAGTTATTAAACTTGGCATGTCTACAGCACTAAGCGGACCGGCTCAAAATATTGGTCAACAATTGTATAAAGGCAGTAGCATTTACTTTAACAAGGTTAATAATGCCGGCGGAATAAATGGCGCGGAGGTACAACTTCTAGTTGCTAACGATAATTACGAACCAAAACAAACCGTTAATAATACCCGTACTTTTATTTATTCCGACAAAGTCGATGCATTGTTTGGTGCCATGGGCACCCCAACCAGCCATGCTATTATACCTTTACTAGAGCAATCAAAAATTCCGTTCTTAATGCCTTTTAGCGGGGCAAGCTTCCTACATGATAAATCACGAGCTAACATATTTAATTTAAGAGCAAGCTACAATGACGAAGCCGCAGAGCAAATTAAATACTTAGTAGAGGAGCGCAAACATACAAAGATAGGGCTATTTATTCAAGCAGATGAGTTTGGCTTGTACGTAGAATCGGGGCTAAGGAAAGAACTAACAAAATATGATCTGTCGCCTATAAAAGTCGCGCGTTATCAACGTAATAGTCATGATGTAGCATCAGCGCTTAATGCCTTACAAGCCAGTGGGGTGACAGCTATCTGTTTAGTTGGCACCTACGCACCACTTGGTGAATTTATAAACAGTGCACATGCGAAGAATTTTACCCCAGACTATACCAGTGTTTCTTTTGTACCTAGCTTTGACTTATTTGATGAAGTAACCACACCCTCACATATTATGGTTACAGAAATTGTTCCTAATCCACTCACATGTAATGATGATTTTTGTAATGAATTTTTGGCCGATATGCAAGCAAACAAGATTACAAAACCCAACCGTCTTCATTTTGAAGGTTATATTAATGCGATGGCATTTAGTAGGGCTGCAGCAAACTGCAAATTACCGCTTAAACACTCATGCCTAATGAAAGAGCTTAATTCACTGTTAATAAATGATAAAATAATCAAAAAGTTTTTTATTGATACAAAAAATAAAAATAAGCGTAATGTATATCGCTCTTATTATGTGAATAAATAAGTACCTTCCAAATATTGTTCTATCCTTAATATACAAACTAAGTATGTGAGGAAACTATGGACTTAATTAACTTTAAAGTGGGTTATAAAACCATTTCACTTAAGATTCTTGATATCTTATTAACGGAACAATTTAATAATAACCTCACGGTGTTACCTAACGACAATAAAAGCTTTTTGGGCGTTAAAGATTATATGGGGATCCCAACCCCAGTATTTGATCTTGGAATCATTTTAAATGGAGTATCTACTGAGCGCAGTAATTTAGATGCTTTAAAGCAACTTAAATCTTGGCAAAAACAACTAATTGCTTGGTTTAATAAATTAGAGCAAGAACTACTCGTTTCGCAAAGCTCGTTAAAGGCGAATCAGTATGAGCTTACTGATTTTGAACAGTTTTATACAGAGTTTAAAACTGATAACGATGAATTAAAAAATACTATGTCACGCTTTGATGATCCGTTTAAATCGCTGCTACACCAATTGACCAGTGCAATAGATGCATATAAAAAAGGCAACAGCAAACAAGTTAGTACTCAACTTGAGATTATAAGGCGACATGATCTTATTCACCTAGAGCGTTTATTCGACTCTGCAATAGAACAAATCACTTTAGATTATAAACCTATTATTGTGTTTACCACTAAAGATGGCATGACCCCTCATGTAGGCCTATTAGTTGATAAGGTTGAAGATAATATTGAATATAAACAAGAAGATATTAAACCACTAGATAAGCTTACCGAAGTTGGTTTTGATATTGACCCCCAAACAAGAAGCATGATGTATGGACTGATCAAACTCGCTGATAAACATAGTGTACTTATTGATCCTAGCGCAATATTTAAGCCCAAAGAGCTTGAACCATCTAGCAGCGCTCAAGAGCAAGAAACTGAAGCCTATGGACTGTTTTAAGGATGCTTCCTTTACACCCGTAAAAGCCCGACTCTTTTAAATCGGGCTTGCTTGTATTTAGAGTCGGTGCGCTATTTTGCCTATGGGGTTCTAGATACTCAACCCATGCTACGGTGGTCAGGTTGACGCTGTGCTGCTGATAGCTGACGGCTGAGGTC
>NZ_PNDH01000059.1:0-4726 GCF_005887175.1 Pseudoalteromonas sp. S1612
GTAACGGGTAACGGGTAACGGACCTAAAACCTAAAACCTCGAAACCTCGAAACTCGCGGCTCGAATCCCTACCCCCTCAATAAAACGCTGTTGCAAACACCTATTAAAGATTTACAATACAACAAACAATATCGCTAAACTGCTAAATAACACTATCAGGAGTTAATATGGATTCAATACTCAATTGGCTGAATGAAAATTCAGGCTTAATTTTACACTATGGTATTCAAGCAGTTATAGCGCTTGTTATATTTTTACTGGGTGGTCGAATTGCCAAGTTTTGTGCAAATTTAACCGCTAAAGCATTCGACAAGAAAAAAGTAGATAAAGCGGTTTCATCGTTTGTATCTAGTATTGTGTATGCCATTGTATTTGCAGCCACTATTTTAATGGCGCTGTCACAAATCGGTATCGAAACCACGTCATTCATTGCGATTTTAGGTGCTGCAGGTTTAGCGGTTGGCTTAGCACTGCAAGGGTCGTTATCTAACTTTGCATCTGGTGTGCTAATTATTTTACTACGCCCATTTAAATCAGGTGATTATGTTGAAGCTGGCGGTAAAGCCGGTACGATTAAAAAAATCGAAATATTTTCAACAGAAATGCGCACTCCTGATAACAAAGTTATTGTAATGCCTAATTCAAAAATAATGTCAGATGCGATCATTAACTACTCGCGCGAATCAACACGCCGCGTTGATCTTGTGATTGGTGTTGGCTACGACGCCGATTTACGTAAAGCAAAAGAAGTACTTAAATCAGTACTAGATAACGAGTCACGCATTTTAAAAGATCCTGCATACAACGTATCGGTTTCTGAACTTGCCGATTCAAGCGTTAACTTTATCGTACGCCCTTGGGTTAACTCAGAAGATTACTGGCCAACATACTGGTCGTTAATGGAAAACATTAAAATAGCGTTAGACGACGCCGACATTACTATTCCATTTCCACAAATGGATGTGCATTTGCACAAGCAAGACTAATTTTTTAAAAAGTTATTAAGGTAATGCTCACGTTAGGTTTGCTAACGTGCGCGCTGCTTTAAAGAGCATGAATATTTTTTACAGGGTTATTTTTTAATGAAACTTAAGCTTTTATCAATTTTAGTAGCAGCCTCAGCTACAACCAGTGCATTTGCATCAGAAGAAGAACAAAAAACCTGGGAAGTAACCAGTGAAGTGGGCGCTATCATTACCAGCGGTAATACCGAAACAACGACCTTAAAAGGCGGTATTAAAGTATTGCATAACTTAGAAAGTTGGAATAACGAGTATAAGTTAGACGGCATCTACAAAGAAGATGAAGTAGAAAACGACGACGGTACTAAAGAAAAACAGCGTACTAACGAAAAGTACTCTATTTCAGCGCAGGGTAATTACAAATTAAACGAAAAGCACGCTCATTTATTTATTTATGGGTCGCACGTATCTGATTACTTTGGCGCATACCGAAGTGAATCAGTTATTTCAGCGGGTTATGGTTTACGTTTATTAAACGAGTCAAACATGAAACTAAACGCTGAAATTGGTCCGGGTTATAAGTATTTTAAATACCCAGATATTAGCGAAGAGGTTGATGAAAACGGCAACTCATTAGCGGGTGAGTACGAAGGCGAAGTGATTGCCTTAGGTAAAGTAGATTTTAGCTGGAGAATTTCAGACAACGCGCGTTTTACTCAGTTAGTATCAGTGGAATACGGTGATACCAATACCAAAACCCGCTCAGAAACCGCTCTTCTGACTAAAATTAATGGCTCACTACAAATGAAAGTGGCCTACAATATAACCAACAACTCAGACGTGGCTGATGACAAAGAAGCAACTGATACAGAGACCTCATTAACACTTGTTTACAGCTTTTAACATCAAGTAGTAAATAAATTGTAATAAAACTATGAAAGGGGCTAAAGTCCCTTTTTTATTTGCTCATAAATAATGTATGATACCCACCAATTTTTGGTTGTAGACCTAGGGAAATACCTACTCGTGAACGTTATTAAATATTTATTAAGTGCTTTTGTACTTATATGTAGCTTTAGCACATTAGCATTTGCGCCAACAGCCGCTCAACTAGAGCAGTTTCAAAAATTACCTAAGTCACAACAACAGGCTCTGGCAAAGCAGTATGGCGTGGATATTTCAAGCCTTGAAGGTGCTGGTAGCACTAATGGCAAAAATAACGAACAAGACAAGCCCACAGTAGGTGAGCGTAATACCACCGACGAACGAGCTTTTACAGATGAAGAGCGATTCAAGCCAGAAGATAAATCAGTAAAGCCATTCGGTTATGAGCTATTTGCAGGCGAACCAACCACATTTATGCCCAATGAAAGCGCTCCCGTTCCTGATACGTATTTAGTAGGGCGTGGCGATCAGCTATTAATTAACTTTTACGGTAAAGAAAGTGAAAGCTTTGAAGTGATTGTTGACCGTGAAGGCCGCATTAATATTCCCGATTTAAGCCCTGTACAAGTAGCGGGTTTAACCTTTGCTGAAGTTAAAGAACTAATTAAAGTAAAAGTAGAGCAAGAAGTTATTGGTGTTAAAGCGTTTGTATCGCTTGGCAAACTTCGTAGTATTCGTATTTTGGTTTTAGGTGAAGCATACAAGCCAGGCAGCTATAGCGTATCATCACTAACAACAGTGTCGCATGCATTATTTGTAAGTGGTGGTGTATCGGATATTGCTTCACTACGTAATATTCAAGTAAAGCGTGGTGGTAAACTTGTTGCTAATTTTGATTTATACGATTTACTTATTCGTGGTGATAGCAGCAACGATATTATTTTAAAACCTGGCGATGTGGTGTTTATTCCATCGGTAGGAGAGCAAGTAACAGTTGACGGTTTAGTAAAACGCCCTGCTATTTTTGAGCTTAAAAAAGGTGAAACGGCAGAACATTTATTAAAAATGGCCGGCGGTATTAAACCTAATGCTTATGCCAAAAGTGTGGTTGTTGAGCGCTTTAATAATCAACACAAAGAAGTGCTTTCAGTAGATTTTGGCAAAGAGCAAGTTAACTACATTCCGCAAGATGGCGATCGTATTCACTTTAGCGCCATTGGCGAACAATACCAAACTTCAATTAGTTTAATTGGTGCCGTAGTACGACCTGGTAATTACCAGTGGTACAAGGGTAAACGCATTTCAGATATTTTAGGCTCAGTGCGTGGTGATTTATTACCACAGGCCGATTTAGATTATGCATTAGTAGTGCGTGAAACCAACGTAAATGGTGATATTGAGATTCATCAATTCGATTTAGCAAAAGCCATTACAAAAAATACTGAGAACAATTTACAACTTAGCCCTAACGATAAAATTATTGTATTCAGTCGTTTTGAAGAAAAAACTTTAGAAGATATAGCACTTGCAAATTTAGCGTTAACTAAAGAGCAGCAAGACCAACAACGCAAAGCAGAGCTATGGCATGAATACCAACAAAAAGAGTTTGAAAAATACGTTGGTGTAATAACTGAAGAGTCAGAGCCAGAAGAAGAAAATCCAAATTTAAGTATGGCTCAAATGCTTGAGAAAAAGCTAAAAGAGCAAGAAGAGGATGCTAAAAGCTTTGCACTATTTAGCCGACATAATTTACTTAAGCCCGTAATTGCTAAGTTAGAGCAGCAGGCCGGTGTAATGCAGGCTATGCAGATTGTTGAAATTACTGGCAGTGTAATGTACCCAGGCATTTACCCGTTAATGGAAGGTGGTGAGGTAAAAGACCTAATTACTGCCGCAGGCGGCTTGTTAGAGTCGGCTTACACACAACAAGCAGAAGTAACAAGAATTGCCACTAATGATGTATCAAATATTGAGCATATTAAGTTTGACCTAAAAAGCGCCATGCAAGGTAAAACAGCATCTAATATTTCATTACAGAGTAAAGATAGCGTAAATATATTTGCTATACCAAATTGGCAAGAAAACCTAAAAGTAGAGCTTAAAGGTGAGCTTAAATTCCCTGGTACTTACACAATTCGCCGTGGCGAAACCCTAAGTAATTTATTGGAGCGTGCAGGTGGTTTTTCTGATTTTGCAGCAACCAATGCCGCTGTATTTACTCGTAAATCAATTAAAGAACAAGAGCAACAACAGCTATCTCGTTTATCTACCGAGCTTCGCCGTGATATAGCATCTAAAAGTTTTCAAAGTTCAGTAAGTAGTAACACACTTACTTACGATGAAATGAATAAGCTACTAAAGGATCTTGCTAACGTAGATGCGGTTGGACGATTAGTTATAGATTTACCGCTTATTGTTAACAATGAGCAAAACCTAGTACTGCAAGATGGCGATGTACTTTATGTGCCAAGTGAACGCGACTCAATTAGCGTAATAGGTGAGGTTAATTACTCTACCTCGCATCTATATAAAGCAGGCGTAAGCGTAGACGAATACATAGATCTAAGCGGTGGCTTAAAAGAGCGCGCTGCTGATGACCGTATTTACATTATAAAAGCCAACGGTTCAGTAAAAATACCAAATACCGGCAACTGGTTTGCTGTTAATAACTCAGACCAACTTGAACCAGGCGACACCATTGTTGTCCCACTAGATGCCGGCCATATGGATAAGCTAACGCTTTGGAGCACGGCAACACAGATTCTATATCAATTAGGTGTAGCAGTAGCAGCCATAAGCGGTATTTAATATAATGTAGCAGCGGGTTTATCCCGCGCAAACGTAGCAGCGACTTTATGTCGCGTCTGTTAGTGATTTTA